>CAZVGQ010000001.1:0-40117 GCA_964626775.1 uncultured Smithella sp.
CCCGGGCAAGATCATGGCTGATCAGGTTTTCGGGCGGAATGCCGCGCCGGTAAAGTCGTTCCAGGGATTTGATTTGCTGGGCGCCGAGTCCTGAAGTATTGCCGAATATTTTATTGATGGTCTGTCATCCTCATGCCGGGAGTTTCGATGCAAATGCGCGCTTTTTGTTCATTCATACATGGCCGAAAGCAGTTCCAGGATTCTGGACTGGCCGGGCGATGTCGGATCCGTCGCCATATTGACCGCGTCGCGCGATGTATAAAAGGCGATTTCCTTCAAGGCTTCCCGGGAAATGCCGTAGGATTTGAGCCGCAGGTCGATTTGCAGTTCTGTGTAAAGCCGGCGGAGCGCCGTCTCCAGGTCATCCGACCGGTTGATGAGGTAGGCCATGTCCATAAACGCGTCGCGGCAGGTTTCCCTGTTGGCCATCACGAAGCCCAGCAGACCGAAGATGGCCGCCCGTCCGTGCGGCAGATGATAATGCGCTCCGATGGCGTGGGTGAGGGCGTGGCCAAGCCCCAGGCCTTTGAGGAACGCCAGGCCGCCGCAGAGGGCCGCCATGCACATGTCGGTCCGCGCGCGCATGTTGTCCGGCTCGCGGTATGCGGTAATGAGGCTCCGGCCGATGAGTTTGATGCCGTAAAGCGCCTTGGATTCGAAGTAAGGATGGTAAGGCGTCGCAAGCGAAACATAGCCTTCGATGCAGTGCGACAGAGCGTCGACGCCGGATTCGATGGTCAGGCCCGGCGGCATGGTTTTGGTGAAGAGCGGATCGATCACCGCGAGCTTCGGAATGAAGTGATTGCTCATGAGAATGAACTTCAAATCGCGGGCCTTGTCAGTCAAAACGGCGCAGGGATTGACTTCGCTGCCGGTGCCGGAGGTGGTCGGCAGGCAGATGATCGGCGGAAAGATCGGTTTGATTTTGCCGCCGCCGCCGACAATGCCTTCGTATTCGCGCAGATCCCCTGAATGCGTGACGCGCAGGCCCAGTGTTTTGGCCGTGTCCAGCGAAGAGCCGCCGCCCAGCCCCAAAATGCCGTTGCAGCCCGTTTCCTTGTACAGGGCGCCCGCGCGTTCGATGAGTTCGATGGGCGGGTCCGGTTCGACTTCGGCGAAAAATTCCGCTTCAATGCCGCTTTTCTTCAAAATGTCGGCGACTTCGCTGGCCCGACCGCTTTTGAGCATGAACGGATCGGTGACCAGGAAAATCTTGGACACTTTCATGTCACGGATTTTCCGGCCCATGGATCTGGCGACGCCTTCGCCCATCAGAATGTCGGGCATCGGCGGGATGCGGATTTCCCAGACTTTCTTCTTTTCCCGGAACGTGTCGAGGCCCTTCCATAAATTCCGCACTTCTGCTTCGTCGACGTCGAAGACGGAACTGGTCGGCGCGACGAGCTCCTCGCGGAAAAAGGTGGGAATCGTCGTATCGATCCTGCTGAACTGCGCCTGTTCGTTGAAAGCCAGCTGGTCGCGCAGGGTTTCCTTGGCGGTAGCAAGAATGCCCTCTTCGGTCAGCTTAAGGCCGTAGCGCGCGTTCATGAGCCCGGCAAAGAAAGGATACACGGATTCGCCGCCGGGAACGGCGTTGAGGCAGTAACCGAACGCATCGCAGGCCGCCGCCCGAATCTGCGTCGCCAGCGACGTCTGGATCTGGTCTTTCTTTTCCTTGGGCTGGCGGTAGGTGAGGCCGGCCGTGTGGTCCGCGCCCATGGGCGAGGAAAAGTACGTGACACCCGTTCCCTTGACCGCGCGGGGATCGTGGGCGGGCAGAGCCTGGCCTTTGAAGGCGGGAATGCGTTCCACGTTGAGGAAACGGGCCGTTGTCACGACGCCGTTGCCGAGCGCGAAGCCGAGCGGCGTTTCCTTTTCGATTTCCAAAAGCAGGCTTTCCGCGCCTTTGGCGTCGCCCCAGTTCATTTTGCCCGCTTCGGCCGCGACGCCCAGCGCGCTGCCCGCTTCGATGCCGTCGAGACCGATGTCGTCGCACAGGAACTTCAGCCGGGCGATGGCGTCGTTGTCGGTGATGCCCAGGTTGGTTCCCAGAAGAGCGATCGTTTCGTATTCATACGCCGCGCAGATTTTTTTGCCCTCTTTGTCCGGATAGATGATCGAGCACTGCACCAGACAGCCGGGCATGCAGCCATGCATTTTTCCGCCGCGCTCGAACAGGATCTTCTGAATGTTGTTGCCGCTGACTTCCGTGAAATTGTCAGGGCGTCCGGAGCGGTAGTTCATGGCCGGAAGCGTGCCGTGGCCCGCGGAGTTGTTGATCGCAAACGGCGTCCCGAAGCGCGTGTAAAGGCTGATGGTGACGTCGTGTTTCATCATTTCCGCCCATTCGCGGACGGTTTTGCGAAAGGCGTCCGGATCGGCCAGCACGACCTGCTCCGTTCCAGTCGGGTCCAGAATGACGGCTTTGAGACCTTTGGAGCCCATCACGGCGCCCAGGCCGCCGCGAGCGGCGTTGCGCGAGGGATCGCCGAAAATGTCGGTGAGCGACACGGACGCCCCCTTGTACTGGCGCTCTCCGGCAATTCCCGTGGAGATCACGGCGACTTTGTCGGAATATTTTTTATGGATGGCGGAAACCAGGTCGTAATTTTTCAGACCGCGGTACTCTTCGGCCGGCACCAGCTTTACATTATCCTTCGTCACTACGAGCACGCGGAGTTTTCCGTCCCGCGGCATGCCTTCAAATACGATGGCGCGCAATCCCAGACGATCCAGATACTGCCCGGCGGGTCCGCCCGAGTTCGCTTCCTTGATGCCCTGTGTGAGCGGGCTTTTCGCGCCGATGGACATACGCCCCAATTGCGGCGCGCGTGTGCCGGCCAGCGGACCGCACGCGACGATGAGCTTATTGTCCGGGCCCAGCGGATCGCATTGCGGCGGGACTTCCCGGTTGAGGATTTTAGCAATTAAGGCGCTGCCGCCCAAATAGGTCCACTCCGACGGAAGCGGTTCGGCGGATACTTTTTGTTCATTCAGCGATACGCGCAGGATTTTCATAAATTCCCCCGGTCAGGATCAAAAGTTTGTGTGGCTGGAATATACAGAAGAAAACAGGGGCAAGTCAATGAAATAATAGGCTGAGGGGCTATTAGGCTGAAGGCCGAAGACTAAAGGATAAAGTAAAAGTTTTTAAAAGAGAAACGGGTACTTCCGCCGGATTTTTGTCCAGCGGAAGTACCGGGGAAACTATTTCTTTTCTTCCTTGATGCCGGCGATGTTTTTGGCCAGATTTTTCTTTTGCTCCAGATTGCCCTGGCGGGCGATCATGATGCGCTGCGCCTGGGGCGAACCGGCGCCGTGCATCGACTCCGTGCGGTAACCGACCGCCGCCGTGCCCAGCGTCAGGTTTTCCACCAGCCGCATGATCCGCGCCCGGTCTTCACAGGAAACATTGGCGGTTCCCTTCAGGTATTTCTCCAGGATTTTCGAAATCTCCGGATTCTTCATGTCTTTCTCGGAAGCCATCGTCACCATCATCCCGCCCGCGATGTCCTCAGCCAAACGGCAGATTTCATAGGGGAAACGGGTGACGTTCTGCTTGCAGACGTTGGCCAGCAAAAGGTCGATGAGGTAGGTGCCGGATGCCGTCTTGTGCCCCTGGGCGGAACAGGCGATGCCACAGGAAAAAAGCGTTTCGTTGAGATGCGTCATCTCGATGAGCTTGTCCTTGATGTGGGAGGCCTTATTCGCTCCGTTGTAATCCGCCGCCAGGGCCGCCGCGCCGATGAGAACGTCGCCCACGCCGACCTTGCAGCCGCCGTAGCTCTGCCGGTGATAACCGGCAAACCGCTCGACCAGCATGCCGGAAAACTCAGTTTCGCCGCACATGAGGACGTTTTCCCAGGGAATGAAGACGTTGTCGAAGACCATCAGGGCTTCATGGCCGCCAAACTGGTGGTTGCCGACGTCAATGGTGCCGCCTTCCAGTTTCCGCGTGTCGCAGGACTGGCGGCCGTAGATGTAGAAGATGCCCTTCTCATCCGCCGGGCAGACGAAGGAGACGGCGTAATCCGCGTCGTCCTTTCCCATGGCGACGGTGGGCATGACCAAAACCCAGTGGGAGTTGACGGCGCCGGTCTGGTGGGCCTTGGCGCCCCGCACGACGATGCCCTTGTCGTTTTTCTCGACGATGTGGACGTACAGGTCGGGGTCGGCCTGCTGATGGGGAGCCAGTCCCCGGTCTCCTTTGACGTCGGTCATGGCGCCGTCTACGGTCAGGTCTTCTTCCTGGACCATTTTCAGGAATTGGATGAAGCGTTCATGGTACTTGGTGCCCAGTTTCCGGTCCATTTCATAGGTGGTGCTGTCGACGGCGTTCATGGCGTCCATGCCCACGCAACGCTGAAAGCAGGAGGCGGTCTGCTGCCCTAAAAGCCGCTGCATTTTGACTTTCTTGATCAAATCGTCAGTGCTCTGATGCAAGTGGGTGAAACGGTTTATTTTGTTCCCGGTCAGATGGGATTTGGCGGTCATCAAATCTTCATATTCCGGCTTCTGGGCCAAAGCGTAGGTCATTTTGACGGAGTTCATGGAGGGACGGATAATGGGGTGGTCAACCCAGTTCTCCACCAGCTCCCCCATGAGGTAGATCTTGAAGTTCATCCTTCTCAAACTTTCTTCATACTGCTCGGGCGTTTTTAAAGACATTAGTTTCCTCCTGGCGTTGCGGCTTTGATCGAGCCGTCTGTTGTTTGATGGTTTGTTTTGTAATTTGGCCACTCCTTGTGGGGATGTCAACCAACGATCGCGGCCGAATCAGGGAACGCTCTCGATAATCTGGCCACCTGATTACCTAAAGGTCATGCGAGGTGGTGCGAGGTTACAAGGGTGTTCCCTGCGCTCACTTTCCTACAACATTTCAATAATAAAAGCCTGGCCGGGGCCGCCGCTGGCACAAAGCGCCGCGCAGCCGAATTTCTTGCCGCGGCGTCTGAGTTCGCCCATCATGGTGACGATCAGCCGGGCGCCCGTCGCACCGACCGGATGGCCCATGCTGATGCCCGAGCCTACGGCGTTGACGTTCTCCAGGGAAATCTTCAACTCGCGGTTGCAGCCGATGACCTGGGCGGCAAAGGCTTCGTTCAATTCAAAATAATCAATGTTTTCCAGCTTCATCTTTGCAAATTTCAGAGCATTTTTGACGGCCGGGACCACGCCCATGCCCATGATGCGGGGCTCGACGGAGCCGGGGGCGGAAGCCACCACCCGGGCGATGGGTTTCACCCCCAGTTCTTTGGCTTTCTCGGCTGCCATCATGATCAGGCAGGAACCCGCGTCATTCAAGCCGGACGCGTTGCCGGCGGTGACCGTGCCGTCTTTTTTGAAAACGGGCTTGAGTTTGCTTAAAGACTCCATGCTGGTGTCCGCCCGGGGATGCTCGTCTCTTTCGAACAGGGCCGGCCCTTTTTTTGTTTTGATTTCCACCGGAACGATTTCATCCTTGAACCAGCCTTTTTCAATGGCCGCGCAGGCTCTCTGATGGCTCATCAATGCCCATTCATCCTGTTCCTGCCGGGATATGCCGTACTGGTCGGCGATGTTGTCGGCCGTAATGCCCATGTGGTAGCCCAGAAGCGCGTCCACCAGGCCACCGATCATCAAGCTGTCCTGGATTCTTTCGCCGTCGTTGAGGCGGTACCCCTTGCGGGCGCCGAACAGCAGATACGGAGCGTTGCTCATGCTTTCAATGCCGACGACCGCGCCGATGTCGACTTTGCCCAGCATGATTTCCTGGGAAAGCAGCTCCGCGCCTCGCATGGAAGAACAGCACTGCTGGTGAACCGTGAAAGCAAAAGATTCTACCGGCAGCTCCGCACCGAGCGCGATGTGACGGGCGCTGTTTCCCGGCGCCCCGGCCTGGTTGCACTGGCCCGCTACGACTTCCTGAATCAGGTTTTTATCGATGCCGGCCTTCGCAATGCCGCCTTTTAGCGCCGCGATTCCCAATTGAATGGGGCTGAATCCCGACAGAGACCCCATGTAATCTCCAATAGCCGTTCTGGCTCCGCTGACAATCACCACTTCTCTCATGATTTTGACCTCTCTCAATTTTATTTTTTGCGCTTTGGAAATAAGCGTTAATACACGTTTTGAACCACCCGATACCGCGGCAGTCCATCGCTTCTGACCAATAACTTACAAAAGTCTCTTTTCAAAATATTCGTGCTCTTACCAATTATTATTTTATGTGGCAAGTCCTTATTAACGAATAGACCTAAAAGCGCTGAAAGAAGAACCGCATAGTAATCATTATGTAATAACAAAGGGATACGTATTACGTCCGTTTGTTTTGCAGGCGAATATTGAACATGGATAAATTGTGTATTTGTTTTTTCAATTAGGCAAATCTTTTCAGTGAAGATCCGTTCCTGCCTTGATCAAAGATATAGGGATCGGGGGTAAGTCTGAATACATTTTTACAACAGGCTCGCAAATCCACGGATATCGTTAATGGTTGCCAAGTACACCTCTGGCATCGCGGTTCTAAACATGCAATCACCGATGTGGCATGTGCCGTTTACCGTACGGCCGACCGCCTTGACGGAAGCGTGCAATAATTTGCGATAGTAAGCCAGTCCTTCATCTCGGAGAGGGCAGAGTTCATTGACGGATATGACGTGCGGCGGGAGACCGATCAGGTCTTCCTTTGCGGCGAAGTAAGGCCAGCACAGGGGGTTGTGGTTGTTGGACCCGCCGGGATCATAGACTGAAGCCAAGACGCTGCTCAGGGCATTATTGACAAAGTACAGGTCATTTTCCGTCAGAGACGGAAGGTTTTCAGTCTGCTGGGATGGTTCCCAGGCATACGCGCCATAGATATACGGCGCCATGGCATAAACGCCGTTAATGATCTGCAGGAGTCCATCTCGTTTGGCTTTCAACGCTGTCGCCAGGGCGAGATTTGCCCCTCCTGAGTCTCCGGAAATCACTATCTTGGAAAGGCCAAGCCGCTTGCGGTTGGCATGGAGCCACGCCAGCGCGCTGGTGCAGTCGTCCAGTCCGCTGGGAAATGGATGCGGACCCAAAATCCCCGCCGCATTGCGGAATTCAACCCCGACGGCAACCATACCGGCCGCTGCGAGGTGATCTCGCCATTGTTGATACAGGGGACCGGCAGCCTGCAACATAACCATTGCCCCGCCGTGCAAATGGAGAATGCAGGGCAATGGTTTTTTTATGTGATCAGGTTCGTGGATGTAAAGATGCAAGGAATGACCATCAATCCCTGTGATGGTTTCGGTTGTCCGCACCACCGTGGTGATCTCCGGCGCGTCCTTCACCAACGCCGCAAAAAAGGCCTCAAAACCGGTTTCCGCCGCTGCACAGAAATGGAGCTTGTCGGCAAGGGTAGAATCCGGTCGGACAGGAGGCGCGGGCGGAAAGGTATCTAATCCGAATGGCGCCAGCGCAGCGACCATGCGCGGATCGGAACGGGGGTCCTGCCGGAGATCACTCGCCGGATTACCCAGGCGCCCCGGTAAGACCATGTTACGCCTTTTTCCGTTGGTTTCGACGTTTATCGGATGCAAGGGGATTCTCCTTTTGTTGTTACGTCAATCTAGGATTGCCTGATACACCGCATTGCGCAAAATTTTACGGTCATAAAGCCGCTGGGCCGGTTCCTGAATCATAAAAATAACGAAGAGCTCTTTTTGAGGATCAACCCAGAAACTGGTGCCGGCCAATCCGTACCAGTAATAATCTCCTGCGCTTCCCGGCCAGGGTTCTTTACCGTCCTGAAGCCGGACGGCGACGCCCATTCCGTAGCCATAACCGGCGCCCGGCAAGTAAAGAGGACCGGGTTTGATTTCGGGCCCTAGTTGATTGGTTGTCATCTGTTCTATCATTTTGGGTTCGAGCAGTCGAACACCGTCAAGCTGTCCTTTGTTGAGCATCATTTGCAAAAAGCGGGCGTAGTCGGCCGCCGTGGAGACCATCCCCGCGCCGCCGGAGAGCCAGGTCGGCGCTGTGCTGACGTTAATCAGAAAAGGAACCTTTCCTGTTTTAGGATCTTTTTGTCCTTGGGCCAGGCGGTTCAGTCTGTCCGGCTGTACGTAGAATGCGGAATCCGTCATTTTAAGAGGACGGGTAATTCGTTCCTCGACAAAACGGTCCAGAGGTATTCCGGAAACGATTTCAATGACGCGGCCCAGAATATCCGTTGAAAGGCTGTATTCCCAGGTGGTGCCAGGCTCGTGGGCCAGCGGCAGTTTGCTCAGCTTTGCGGCAATATCCTGGAGATTCTGGTTGGGCATTTCCACGCCCGCCTTGATGTAAAGCGATTTCGTTGCGGATTTTCCAAGGAATCCGTAAGTTAATCCGGATGTATGTCTCAGCAGATCGAGAATCGTCATGGGTTTGGTCGCGGGTTTTTCGATGCAGACCGGATTGCTGCTGGCGTCCTTGGATTCCTCGCAGACCTTGAGGTCGGCGAAGGCAGGGATAAATTTGGACACCGGGTCCGAAAGCGTCATTTTGCCTTCCTGAACCAGCATCAGGGCGCCCACCGTCACAACAGGCTTCGTCATGGAGTAAATGCGGAAAATGGAGTCCTTCTGCATGGCCGACTTATTTTCTTTATCCCGCATGCCGAAACTCTCAAAGTAAGCGATTTTACCGCGTCTTGCGACCAGAACCACGGCCCCGGGCAGTTTTTCCACCTGAACATCCGCCGCGACCGTCTCCGTGATGCGGTTGAGTTTTTCAGATGATAAGCCCACGCTTTCCGGCTTGACAGCGGAAAGATTGCCTGCGCACCCCGCTGTCATGTAAACCAAAACGGCAGTCAGGATGACCTTTAACCAGAAACGTTTGATCGTTTTCATATTTTCTCCTTTACCGATTGTAAAAACGCCAGAACGGCTTGATTGAACGGTTCACTGTCTTCGATAAAAAAACAATGCCTCAGGGCTGGAAACATTTTCAGATGCGCATGAGGCATCAGCTCTTTTAAAATCACGGAATTTTGCGGCGGAATGAGCGGATCATCCTCTCCGGACAAAATCAGTGTCGGCGCTTTGACCAAGGAGATGCGGTTGACCGTATCATGCTTCTGGCAGGCGTTGAACTGTTGTACAAACGCCTCCGCCGGCTGGTACCAGCGCATGGAAAGCTCGCTGAAGATCCTGACCTCCTCAGGGTGGTTGCGGATAAATCGATCGGAGAAAAAAATATCCATATTCTTTTGAAGGATTTCCTCCGGGGTCAGCCCTTGTATATCCGCAAATTTTTCCGCCCGGTCTGCGCTCATGGTCACGGCGCGGGTCCCGCCGGCGCCTGTGGATACCAGCGTCAGACTGTCGACCATGTGTGGATGGCTAATGGCCAGCTCCTGGGCGATATAACCTCCCATGGAATAACCGAGAATGTGAGCGTGTTTAATGCCCAGAGAGCGCATCAATCCGGCCGTATCATCGGCAAATTGCTCGATGCTGTATTCACCCGCCGGTTTGTCGGTTCGCCCGGACCCGCGATTATCGAACACGATCACCTGGTAATGCGCCGACAGATCCGGCAATTGTTTGTACCACCATTCAATGTTGCGGCGAATGCCCATGATGAGCAACAGGGGTTCGCCGCTCCCGTGAATTTCGTAATATATATTGATCCCGTTGACATTTTGTTGGGGCATTTTAGTCCTCGATTTTGATCCAGACTTTTTTGTTGTTGCTTTTCGCCAGTTTTTTGTCCTTCTCAAATTCCTGCTGTGTTTTTTGCCACCAGAAGAATTCCTGAGGAACGGTGAATTTTCCGTTTTTGACCATGGTGACCCTGGAGGTCTGCATGAAGCGCCCCTTCTCCGTCAGCCCGTAGTTTTCCAGAACAAATTTATCGCCCGTTTGCGGGAAGGCTTTGGGAAACGCGGCGCGGATGGCATGAACATCCGTTGCCGTTCCCGCGATGGTCATGGCTTTGGCCAGAGCATGAACGGCGCCATAGTTGGTCAGAACGTCGTAGGTATAGGGTCTTTTGTAGCTGGCGCTATAGGATTTACCGAACGTTTTGCTGGCGGGAACATCGATCATCGACGGCGGGGCCACACCGATGGTTCCTTCCATCAGTTTGACGTCCTTCAAAATCGAGGCGATGATTTCCGGTTTGGCTTGCTCCATCAGGACAAAATTTCCTTTAAATCCCATGTTTCTGGCCTGTTCAATCACCAGCGCGGTCGGCGCCGTCGGTCCACCGGCCACAATGATATCGGGTTTCGTCGCCATGATGGCTGTCAGTTGAGACGAGAAATCCGTTTCCGTATAGTAATTTGCCGGTTTGTCGAGTGTGATCACACCGCCTTTCTTTTCCCAGTAAGCTTTGAATGCACCCTTCCATTCGTCGCCATAACCACCCACGGTGACCAGCAATCCGGCGCTCCGTGCTCCCTGCGCCCAGGCCATCTCGGCTTCAGGGTAAACATAACTTAAAAGTGTTGTGGTGATAATCAATCGCAAGCTGTTGGGAATTTGGACGGCCCTGGGGCTGGTCGTATACCCCATCACCAGAAATTCGTTGTTTTTTTCTTCGTTGACCTTCAACAGGGCGGAGATCGTAATAAAGGCCGGATTGAACACAGCAACGGCGCCGTTGGACCGCAAACGTCGTGCATTATTGACCGTCTGCACGGGGTCAATACGATCATCCATTCTTTCGAGCTTAAACGTATGAGGCACGCCGGAAACCTTAAAACCTCCGGCAGAATTAATTGCATTGACGGCCATTTCAATGCCGTTGAAACAATCCTGACCATATTCCGCCGCCGGACCGCTCAAAGGTCCTGTGAATCCGATCAGCACTTCTTTGGCATGGCTTGCCGGAGCTGCAAAGAGCATAACAAAAAAACCCAACAACACAATGACTCCCTTTAATTTTCTCATAATCCTTTCCTTTCTTTTGAAATGTAATGTTTGTTAACCCGTTTGAATCTGCAAAATGCTATTGTCTGTAAATCTCTTTAAATTCCCGCTTTAAGTCTTCTCTGAATTCAGGAGCCGCGATTTTTGACAGGGCTTCCACGCGTTCCCTGACGGTTTTCCCCCAAATGTTGGCAATTCCATATTCCGTGACAATGTAATCTACTTCGGCACGCGTCGTGGTAACAGCCTGGCCTCTTTCAAAGGCTGCCACAATCCTCGATTTTGTGCCGGACGCCGCAGTAGCCGGCAAAGCAATCACACTCCTTCCCCCTGATGAAATTCTACAGCCTCTCACAAAATCAACTTGTCCTCCAACACCGCTATACTGAACGGGACCGATGGCATCTGCCGCAACCTGTCCCAACAGGTCAACGGCCACCGCTGAATTAACGGAAAACATGTTGTCGTTTCTTCCAATAACGTAAGGATTGTTGGTATAATCAACAGGATGCATCTCAATCATGGAATTCTCATGCATCCACTCATAGAGCTGGTCGCTCCCCAGGGCGAATGTAAAAATCATTCTGCCGCGATGGAAGTTCTTTTTCCGGCAGGTGATGATCCCTTTTTCAACGAGATGCATCACCCCGTCAGAAATCATTTCCGAATGGATGCCGAGGTCATGCTTTCCTTCTATAAATCTCAATATGGCATCCGGA
Organism: uncultured Smithella sp.; assembly: GCA_964626775.1. Lineage (GTDB taxonomy): Bacteria > Desulfobacterota > Syntrophia > Syntrophales > Smithellaceae > UBA8904. Next base: position 11,591 of record CAZVGQ010000001.1, read on the forward strand.
ATCTGGCCAAATCCCAGCTGCAGACAGTCGCCGCTTTTAATTAATGTGGCCACATTAGACGCAATAGCTTCTTCCACCGGCCCAATGTTGGGCGACGGAAGCGGCAACATGGGACGATCACTGACAATAAAGTGACCGATCTGTGAAACATGCAGAAAAGTGTCTCCATAGGTTTTCGGCATGAAGGGCGAAACTTCCGCAATAACCTTTTTGGCATTTAAAGCCGCGGCCAGGGAATAATCCACGGAGATGCCCAGGCTGACGTTCCCCACTTTATCGGGCAGCGATACCGAAATCAGGGCAACGTCAATCGGCAGAACGCCTCTACGAATTAATGAGGGATAGTCGCTGAGGAATGCCGCCGTGAAATCAGCACGATCCTCTCTTATGGCCTGCCTTTGCGTAGGTCCGGCAAACATGGCATTATGTCGAAAAGAATTCTGATATTCAGGACGACAATATAAACTTTTGCCATAAGATACCATGTGCACGATTTCTACGTTCTGGAGTTCATGAGCTCGTTTGACCATCGCGTCATAAACCGGTTCAGGCGTGCCTCCGCCGGTTCCTGAAATGATTCGATCCCCCGACTTGATCAAATGTGCTGCTTCTTCTACGGTGATTGCTCGTTCACGGATGTATTGGTTCCAGTCCATCACTAACTCCTATTGGCCTTTTCTTGTTAAACACCCAGGTATGTCTTCATGATATCCGGCCGCCTTTTTAGTTCCAGAACACTGCCCTGCCACAGTACATGACCCTTTTCGAGGATGTAGACGCGGTCTGATACATTAAGCGCGAAACTGGAATTTTGTTCGGAGAGAAGAATCGTCAACCCTTCCTTCTTGAGTTCCATAATTTGATCTTCAATCATCTGGGTGACCATGGGCGCGAGACCTTCGGAGGGTTCGTCGAGCAGCAGCAATAAAGGATTTCCCATCAAAGTACGGGCAATCGTGAGCATCTGCTGTTCGCCTCCTGAAAGCGTGCCTGCCCATTGGCCGCTGCGCGTTTCCAGAACCGGGAACAGGCGATGCACTTTCTCCATTGTCCAGTTGAGGCTCTTTCTGCTTTTCGGACTGTCCTTCATGGCGATTTCGAGGTTTTCACGTACGGTCAGATTGGAAAATATTTCCCGATCTTCAGGCACAAATCCCACGCCGAGGCGGGCGATTTTGAAGGGCGGCTTGCTGGTGATTTCAGTTCCCAGGAACTTGATGTGGCCGGACTGTGGATGCGTAAGCCCCATAATGCTGCGAAAAGTTGTTGTCTTTCCCACACCATTGCGCCCCAGCAGACACACCGTCTCACCTTCATGAACCTCCATGGAAACATTGAATAAAATATGACTCAGATCATAGTAAGTGTTGATCTCACGAATTTCTAATAGCATCAGTGATTTCCCTCCCCCAGATAAATTCTCTGCACTTCACTGTTATTGCGGACGCTCTGTGGCGTTCCGCTGAAAATCACCGCGCCTTGATGCAAAACAATGATTTTGTCGGATATCCCGAAGACGACCTTCATATCGTGTTCCACAAAGATTAGTGTCAATCCCCGTTCCCTGACTAGTTTCTGAATGAGTTGAGTGGTTTCTTCCGTTTCCTGCGGGCTCATCCCCTGTGTGGGCTCATCGAGCAACAATAAGGAAGGATTCGTTGCCAGTGCAATGCCCATTTCCAGACGCTTCTGATCCCCATGCGCCAGAAGACCTCCTTTGAAATGCTTTTTGTTCAGGAGTCCCACACTGTCCAGAATGGCTTCCGTTTCAGAAACGACCATTTTTTTGGCATTGGAAAAAAGCAGGTGACTTTTACCCGTGGCGGAAAGGATGGCCACTTGAATGTTTTGAAAGGTAGTCAGCTTGGAAAAAATGTTGATGCGCTGGAACGAACGGCCTATCCCCATGCGCGAAATCAAATGAGGCGCAATGCCGGTGATGTTCCTGCCACGAAAAAAAACGTTTCCGGAATCAGGAACAATATGTCCGGTGAGGAGATTGAACAAGGTTGTTTTTCCCGCCCCGTTGGGTCCGATGACGGACACGAGTTCTTTTTCCTGAATTTGGAAGCTGATGTCGTTGGTCGCGGTGATGCCGCCGAATTTCTTGATCAGATTGTTCGCTTCAAAAATCATAGTCCGTTTTCTTCCTTTCCGCCACTGAACCGGTCCGCCGCCCAAGCCAGCTTTTCATGAATAAAGCCGACGATCCCGCTGCGCATGAATAAGACCAAAAACGCGATGATGATCCCCAGATAAAACATCCAGTAAGTTGTTCCTTTGGCAATGGTTTTGCTCAGGAAGATATAAACCACGGAACCAACGATGGGTCCGGCAAAGCTGTGCAGTCCGCCGAGAAGACAGACGACAAGCATATCGGTGGATTTTGCCCAGTGTGCATAATCGGGAAAGACGCTGCCCGCAAAAACGCAGTAGAGCGAACCGGCGATGCCCAGAAAAATGCTGGAGATGACAAAGATGGCAAGCTGATAGCGGCGAACGGCCACGGAAATAAATTCCGTGCGCAGCGGGTTTTCGCGAATGGACTGAATGGTGATGCCAAAAGGAGAATGGACGATCTTCCAGATGATAAAAATGCAAATGAGCGTAACGGCCAGAATGAAATAGTAAGACTGAATGATGGAGGACACATAGTCGGGAATGGGAACGCCGATGATGCCGTTGTCGCCGTTGGTGAAATCGTACCACTGAAAAATCACAGTCCAGATGATTTGGGCAAAGGCCAGCGTCAAAAGCGCGAAGTAAACCGCATTGCGGCGGACGCAAAACCATCCCACCGCAACGCCGACGAGTCCCGCCATGACCGGCGCCGCAAGAAACGCGGCGGGCAAAGGCATGCCGTAACGCGACAGAAGAATCGCGGTCGTGTATGCGCCCACGCCGTAAAGTCCCGCGGGCCCGAAGGACACCATCCCGCCGTAGCCGACGATCAAATTCAGCGCGCAGCCGGCCAGCGCCATGATCAGCATTTCTATGATTAGACTGATCCAGCTTTTGGAGACGACCAATGGCGCTGCGATCAACAAAACAATGACGGCCAAAACCAGCCAGATACCGGCCGTGCGTAATTTGGCAAATAACGGTGTATACAATTGATTTCCCCCTATTCCGGCTTACCCATGAGACCCCATGGACGCACGATTAAAATGATGATCATGAGCATGAAGGGAAAAGCCACGGCCAGTTTCGGCATCACCAGAATCCCAAAAGCATTGAGAAAACCCAGAATGACCGCACCGATAAAAGCGCCAGGCAGGCTTCCCAGACCGCCGATGACAACGATAATGAAGCATTCAATAATCACGTGCATATCCGCGCCCAGCGCCACAACCGACATGGGGGGCATCAAAGCACCGGCGAGCCCCGCAAGATAACAGCCCAGCATGAAAACGCCGGTATAAACCCGGGGCACATTGATGCCCAGCGCGTTGGCCATATCGCGGTTCAGCGTGACGGCCCGTACAATCCGACCTAATTCGGTATAGCGCATCAAAGCGAGCAAAGCGGCAAAAATGGCCATTCCGCAAATGATCAGGAAGATGTTGTAAATCGGGAATGACATACCCAGAAAGGCAATGCTTCCGGTCAGCGGCCAGGGGACGGCTATGGTTTTAAAGGAAACACCAAAAACGTATTTTAAAACGTCGCCAAAAATCAAAATCAGCGCGAAGGTCAATATGTACTGGTAGAGCATGTCCTGCGAATAGATGCGCCGAAGCAGCAGGACTTCAACAAATCCTCCCAGTACGGCCACCGTGATGGGGGCAAGAAGCAGAGCCCACCAGAAAGAACCGCCGGCGTTGGCAAACATGTTTGTGAAGGCAAAACACAAAAAGCTTCCCATCATGAAAAAGGTCCCGTGCGCCAGGTTCAGAATTTTCATGGTTCCGAAGATGAGGGATAACCCCGCTGCAATAAGAAACAAGACAAGCCCGACGCTGATTCCACTGATAAATTGACTGACAAACGACTCAATCGTCACTGACCCAACCTCCTTCTGGCACAGGGCCCGGGATATGAATCTTTACCCCGGGCCCCGCAGGTCATCTGTAATTATTTCGCGGCCCGGATTTTCTTGATCTGATCCAGGGTATGATATCCTTCTTCGCCGATCGGCGTGACCTTCACGACATGTGGGAAAGGAAGTTTCGAAGAATAATCCATAATGCCGTACCAGGTGGGCATCATCGCCTGATGGTCATAGGCCCGGATTTGGACTTTGCCGATCAGGGTATTCAGCGTCATGCCTTCCAATGCTTTGATGATTTTTTCAGTGTCGACCGCGCCGGCCTTTTCAATGCCTGCTTTCAAAGCGTAAATGCTGTTGTAATGATTCATGGCGCCATAAGAGGGCCATTGGCCGGTCTTGCTCTTGTATTTTTCCACAAACGCTTTGCTTCGGGGATTGTCGATGGTCCAGAAGGGGTATCTGGTCGTGGCCAGCGCGCCCTTGGGAAAAGGACCGCCTTTGGTCACGGTGTACCAGGATTCGATATCGCCCGCACAGGGCTGCACGGCCAGCATTTGGTCATAAAGACCGAAAGCCGCCGCCTGCTTGGTAAAGGCAAGTTCTCCACCGCCATAAACCGCTGCAAGGTAAAAAGCATCGGCCCCGGAATTTTTGATTTTGTTGATGTAAGCGGTATAATCGGTTGTTCCTAACGGGGCCCACAGTTCATCAATGATCTTGGCGTCGGGAACCAGTTCCAGGTATTTTTCCTTAAATTCTTTAAGCGCAGTTTTGCCGGTTTCATAGTCCCATCCGAGACTGATGATCTTCTTTACTTTTTTGGTCTTGGCCAGCGCGATTGCCGGAGCGTAGCCCCAGTATACGACGGAATTCGTCGCGATGCGGAAAATGTAGGGATGGAATACCTCTTCCGTCATCCGGGAAGACTGGGCATTGCTGGGCATGAAGATAATTTTTTCTTTTTTTGCGTAACTGGAAACAGCCATCCCTACTGCACTGCTGACCGTTCCAGTTAAGAAATCCGCTTTTTCACTGATCACCAGATCCTTGGCCTCGCGCATGCCGACTTCAGGATTGGCTTTGTCGTCGCGTGTGATCATCTTGATAGGCCTGCCTAGAATGCCGCCTGTGGCATTGATTTCCTCAATGGCGATACTGCCTCCTGCCTCCGAGCTGATTCCGTACATAGATAGAGCGCCACTCATGGAATGAATATGCCCGATAATAATAGGTTCCTTTTCTGCCGACTGCGACGAAAACACTAGGCCAAATACCGACAGCATAGCAACCGCCCATACAATGAGATGTTTTTTCATGGTTTATTCCTCCGTTTTGAAGATGCTTGTTCATTGGTCAAAAAGGCAACCAATGACGGCACTAAAATATATAATTAAAATTGCTAGACAATATGGATGATGTTTATTAATAACTTACTTTATTTTGTAATATAATGAGGACGATAGTCGATGTTTAATGCATGATATATTACATAAACTTACATAATAATGTAATATTTTGCTCTGGGCATGGGGAGCTTATGAGTTGGTTGGAAAATTCGATGAGCAGGTTGTTTTAAGAAACTAGCCTAGGAAATATTGGACAAATGGGATTTTAGATTGGCTCTCTTTTTGTTCAAGCCTAATTTGTTACGTAATCGATAACGGTGAATATCAACAGCACCCTTGGAGATGTGCATGATATCCGCTATTTCTTTGCTGCTCTTGCCTTCTTTGATGAAATTGGCAATCATGATTTCCTTGTTGGTCAACTTCATGTATTTAGAGGAAAGTCTTTCGGAGAACGGAGAAATGATATCTTTGAGGTTGGATTCAAGGAGGTTGACATAAGCCAGGATTCTTTCATCGATCTTGCTTTTCTTCACAATGTCAATATACGGCAGGGCAAGTTCCTGGATGTTGGATAATATTTTTTCTTCCAGTTCCGCTTTATCATCCTCGCGTTGTTTGAGAAGAACTCGCAGAGCCGCATTCAATTCCTGCAGATTACCCGATTTGATCTTCAAAGATTTTTCCGCTTCCTTTAAAGCGGTCACGTCCGTGAGAGATGCGACGCTTTTTTTCGTGCCTGGAATCATGCTGCACGTCACCATCACGTTTTTGACGTTTCCACGACTGTCGATCAGATCATGCTCATAATTGCGAGGGGCGGCATTAGGGTCAATGCGCCTTAGCCTGTGATATTCCGTGATCATGGGGATGTATTCCTTGACCGTGTAATCCGACCACTTCTTCTTTCCTTCCCATTCCTGTTTAGAATAGCCGGTCAATTTTTCAAATTCAGAATTAATGAGAGAGATGGTCGTGTCTTCTTCTATGATAATGGTCGCAGTTCCCGTTGTGTCAAATATGGTGCGATAAAATATTTCTGTTTCCTGCAGTTTTTTTTCAGCTTTTTTCCTTTCGGTGATATCCATTGCATTGCCTAGGATCGCATGCTTTTTCTTAAACAATATCGATGTCGCCGTTCCAATGAGCCAGCAGATTTCGTTGTGTTTATTGATGATTCTGTATTCGAAAGGGGATGTGCGTTTTCCACTCAGCATTTCACGCATATTGCGTTTTACATCGGCGCGATCCTCGGGATGGATGATGCTGTTTGCTTTTTTCCCCAGGAGTTCCTTTTGCGTGTAGCCGGTATATTGGGCTGCCAGGGGATTGATCCAAATATATTTTCCATCCTGTACCACATAAATACCGGCCAAAGCGTTTTCGAAAATGATTTGGTGCATATTTTCGTCTTCAACCGGTTTATAGGGAGAGGGGGCTTGACCTGCTGCCCGTTGAGAGCCTGTACGGTCTTTGGATTTAATTTTTTCATCCATGTGCAACCCCTGAGGCAATATTTTTACCAGGGCAGAAGATTCGTCGGTCCTCCAGATTCAATAATGATTTCTTTCTCATATATTTATTATATGAAGAACAAATGGATGTGTCAACGGGATACTGCTAAAGGCCGTCCGAATGGTCGGCATCATCGATGGAGAAACTGTGCGAATAACGTTGTTTTTTAAGATGTTGAAGCCCATAAAGAAACCCTCGCCCTTCCGCGCGGATGGGCGAGGGTAATGTTCAAGGCTGAGACTATTCTACAAGGCTTGAATTACTGCAGCGGGCACCCAGCGGATGTTCTGCGGCTCGGTGAACTTGCTCATCTTCTTGTATTTTTCAAACTCTTCCTTGGTTTTCGGAAAGCTGAAGATGTAATCCACCTTGCCGAATTTTCCGTTCTGGACCTGCTGCAGAACGCCGCCGCAATACATAACGCCCCGGTCATCGATGGTGAACAGCTCGTTGGGATATTGATCGCCGGTCGTCGGCAGGGCTTTGGCGATGTTCTTGCGGATCTCCACCGCCTTGATGGAATCGGCGGCCCTGATGGCTCGCGCGAGAACGTGCATCATGTTGTAATTCAGCGCGCATTCCCAGGTCATGTCTCGCTGATAGGCTTTGCTGTATTTTTTTGCGAAGACCGGCGTGATCGGCAACGGCAGATCCCGGCAGGAAGCGGTGCTGATCAATCCTTCCAGCAACTTCATGTTTTTGAGCACTTTGGCGATGTATTCGGGCTTGGCCTGGTCGATCATGACGAAGCCGCCTTTGAATCCCATGTTTCTGGCCTGTTCAATGACCAGCGCGGTTGTGGCCGATGGGCCGCCGATCAGGAGAAAGTCCGGTTTTTTGGAGAGTGCCGATGTGAGTTGGGACGAAAAGTCCGTCTCTGCGAAGTAGTTGGCCGGGAAATCGCCGACGATCTGGCCGCCTTTGGCCGTCCAGGCTTTGTTCCATGTGCTGCGCCACGCGTCCCCGTAAGCGCCCACGGTGACCACCATCGCGCAGGTTTTCCAGCCTCTGGCCAGGGCGGCGTCCGACATGTTCATCACATAGCCCACGAAGTTGGGCGTCGGGGTGATGATCAGGGGATGCTTCTTGTCGAAGAACACGTGAATGCTGGTGTAGGCGGCGATGATAAATTCGCTGCCGGGTGTCTGGGGGATCGACATCACGGAGCCGATCGTGGTTCCGATGGGAACGAAAACAAAGGGTGCTTTGTCCTGTGAAACGAAACGCAAGGTATTATTTTTTGCCCGGGTCGGATCGACGGCGTCATCGAGCTTTTCCAGCCTGAACGTTTATTTCTTTCCCTTCACCTTCATGCCGCCCGAGGCGTTGATTTCTTTGACGGCCATGTCGATTCCGTTGAGGCAATCCTGGCCGTATTCGGCGGCGGGGCCGCTCAACGGACCGGTAAAACCGACGACGATTTCCTCGGCGTCTGCTTTCGCGCCCCAGGCGGCGGCCAAAAACACGAACAGGAAACACAACAACCGCTTCATGACTTGCCTCCTCTTTCTGACGACGGACGATGAACCGTTGAAACGGCTTTTTCACCGGGGTTCCCGGCGTCTTTATATTTTTTTGTTTCGCGGTGTAAGGGGTCATACTATTGGGAATACGGCCTGTCAATGAAAAGCTGTCCAGTCCCGGCGGGCGCCGTTCTGCTTTCCCGTTTGTTTTTTACAAATTTCCGCGCGGCTTTATATAAAAAACGAGTTGAATTTTTTTTCGTTGACAAACCCGCCAACTTATTTTAAGCAGTAAAAAACTTTTTTCGCTATATGTGCCGATGTTTCGGGGTGCCATAACAAAGCAGCTGAAAAGCGCATGACTGTTGGAAGCCGAATCCTGGAACGAATGTCCAAGCGGTTTTCCTGAAGAGGGAACAGATACAACTTCCTGAAGCTTTGGAGGCCTTGTGGTCGCAATCGTTTTTGCGTTAAAACGGATTGCCCGGACTCAGATCAACCCGCCCAACTCCCAAAAGGATGAAACACCGACTCACAGCCATTTACTAACCGTCAGTCATTTTCCATTTTTCAAAAATCTACCATTCGCAATTTTTCCATCAGCCGCCGGCCGGGTTGTGCTATGGCCCGGCGGCTGTTGCGTTTTTGCTCGATGCACCGGAGGTCTTCCGCTCCGGGGCTGATCCAGGCGAAAGAAGTGGTCCACCGAAAACGGAGGGCCTTCTCATCAGCGTGGCATTGAAAAAATTTCGATTGATCAAAGAGGGTAAAAAGGCATGGTGACGTATATTGAGAATGTTCTGGTTTTTACGTTTGTAATGGGGTCCATTTATCTTCTGCTGGCCCTTGGCTTCTCCCTGATCTGCGGGGTGCTGCGGATTTTTCATCTTGGATACGCCTACATCTTTCCACTTACGGTTTACGGTACCTGGATGTTCATGTCGGCCCTGGGATGGCCCCTGATTCCCTCCATTCTCGGAATGATCGTCGTTCAGTTCATCGTTTCCATCATTATTTACAAGGGAATGATCAAGAAATACATGACGACGGAAGATGTCCTCCTGACAGCCCTTCTGCTGGTCGCGCTGATCGTGGAACAGGCCGCGAATTACTTTTATCCGATTCAGACGGGCGTGTATCTGGAAACCACTCTGGCCGAAGGCACCTATCAGTTCGGTGACGCGGTGGTGCCCAAACAGCTGATTATCGGCGCCCTGATCGCGCTGGCGATGACCGGCGCCTTTGTATTCTTCTTTGTTAAAACAAAAACCGGCATGGCCATCCGCGCTTTGTCCCAGGATATTTATTCATCGAAAATTGTCGGTATTAATGTTGAAACGCTTTATATTTTTACGATGATGATCGTCCTTTTGCCTGTTATCATCGGTACGCTTCTTACAGCGCCTGTCTGGTCAGTTGAGCCGGCCATGGGTTGGATGTACATGGTGACAGCGATCCTGGTCGCGGTTTTAGGCGGGTTGGGCAACATTAAAGGCACGATCATTGCCAGTTTTTTAATCGGATTTACCCACGCCATTGTTTGTTTTGTTCTCGGAGAGCCGCGCTTCATGAATCTGTCGGCGCTGATTCTCGTCATGATCATATTGGTTATTCGACCCCAAGGATTAGCAAGGAGTGAATCGCTATGGTAGAAATGGAATTAAAGAGAGACCGAATTGTTATCCGGCTTGGAACAAAAAAGTGGGAATGGGTTCTTGAGCCGCGTTACTGGCGCAACACCCTGCTGTGGGCGGCCTTCCTAATGATCGCCCCGGCGGTCGCCTATTTTGTCAGCCCCGGGTTGATCAACACGATGATTTCAGCCAATATCTACGCCGCCATTGCAATGCCGCTGGCGCTGATGACCATCGGCACGGGGCGCATGAATTTCGGCCCTCAATTTTACATCGGCGTGGGAGGCTATACGGCGGCGCTCTTGAGCATTGCTTACGGTTGGGGGCCGCTGACTACTTTGCCCTTTGCCATCCTGATGTCCATGATTGCGGCGCTGATCTTCAGCCCGCTGGTCATCATGGCGCGGGGCCTTTACTACGTTCTCCTGACGCTGCTGCTGCCGCTGGTTTTTCTGGAAGTGACCTTCATCTATACCGACATTTTCAAGGGCGATACGGGACTTTTCGGCATTGTGCCGCTTTTGGACACCGGCAACGCCAAAAACAATTTTTTGATCATCGGTTATCTTTCCACGGCGATCATGTTTGCTTATTTGTGGTTCATCAACAAAATCCTGAAATCCCGCTACGGGCTTTTAATGGCGTCGATCAACGATGATGAAGATGTTGCCCACTCCATCGGCATCAATATCAACAAGATCAAAATTATCGCATTTGTCGCCGCCTCGACGCTGATCGGCATCATCGGATGGTTTTACGCGCACTATTTCAGCTCGTTTGCCGGCATTACGTACCTGCCGCTGACGTTTATGCTGAAGGTTCTCTTGGTCCTGATGATCGGCGGACGCGCCCAGGTGTTCGGCTGCGTGGTCGGCGGCTATTTTGTCGCCTTCTTGGAGATGCTGATGATTCGATTTATGGGGCCGATCCAACCGCTGTTGTTCCCCATTATTCTTCTGATTTTGTTGTTTATTCTTCCGGAAGGCTTGTTCGGCCTTTATCGAAAGCGCCGTTATCGCGAATATTTGCCAACCATTCACGTGCGGAGGTAGAAAGCCATGACTCCATTGGTGAAAGTAAGCAATCTGGTCAAGCGTTTCGGAGGAATCGTGGCGGTCAACGACGTATCCTTTGAAATTTACAAGGGGGAAACGCTGGGGTTTATCGGTCCCAACGGCGCCGGCAAATCCACCGTGGTCAATTGCCTGACGGGTTATCTTCCCGCGACGTCCGGAAAGGTGGAAATGAACGGCGTGGACATCACGCGCATGAAGCCGCATCAGAGAGTGCATATGGGGCTTGCCCGCACCTATCAGATACCGCGTCCTTTTCCGGAGCTCACCGCGCTGACCAGCGTACTGGCCAGCTCCATTTCCGGCAAAAAAAGAGTCAACCAGAGTTTTCAGGACGCCATGTATGACGCGACGCATTATCTGGAATTCGTCGGGCTCTTCAGCAAGCGCAACATTCTGGCGCGTGACCTGACTTTTTATGAACTGAGAATGCTGGAGCTGGCGAGAGCCCTGGCCACGACGCCCCAGCTGCTGTTTATTGACGAAGTCATGGCCGGCCTGAATCCCGGAGAAGCCAAAAACGCCATCCAGATGATCCGGAAGGCCAAGGAGCAATTCGGCATTACGGTCTTCTGGATCGAGCATGTCATGGCGGTCCTGATGGAGGCGGCCGACAGGATTGTCGCGATCAATTACGGGGCCAAACTGGCGGAAGGCACACCGGATCAGGTGGTGAATAATGATGATGTAATTGAAGCGTATCTGGGCAGAGGTTGGAGGAAATATGCTTGAAGTAAGTGATCTGAGCGCGTCTTACGGCGTCATACCGGCGCTGCACGGGGTCAGTTTCAATGTCCGGCAGTCGGAAATCGTGACCATCCTGGGATCGAACGGCACGGGGAAAAGCACGATCCTCAATGTCGTTCAGGGCATGATGACCGGCACCAGCGGCAGAATTATTTTCCGAGACGAAGCCATTCAGGGTCTGCCGTCGCATAAAATTGTCGATCGGGGAGTTGTGCAGGTCCCGGAAGGCATGAAAAGTTTTCCTTTTATGACCGTCAAAGAAAATTTGATGCTGGGGGCCTATCGGAAAACATCCTGGTCTAAAAGAAAACAAACGATTCAATATGTGTACAGCCTTTTCCCGATTCTGAAGGAACGCTCCAACATGTCGGCCCGCCTCCTTTCCGGCGGTGAGCAGCAGATGCTGAAGATCGGACGGGGGCTGATGGCCAATCCGCATCTTTTGATGGTGGATGAACCGTCCATCGGTCTGGCGCCGCTTATTGTGGACAGTGTTTACGAAACGCTTGGGAAGCTTCGGGAAACGGGGCTGACCATTCTCCTGACCGAGCAAAACGCCCTGCGCGCTCTGCAGCTGGCTGACCGTGGTTACATTCTTCAGGAAGGACGAATCGTTCTGGAGGGAAGATCGGCGGAATTGATGAAGAACAATTTGGTGAAAAAGGCATATTTAGGGAGATAGCAATGGAAGATTATTTTTCTTATACGGCAAAACTTTTCAATCCCGAGGAGGCAAGCCAAAAGCCTGAAGCGCTCAAAGGCATCCGGGTGATGGATTTTTCCCACGTCATCTTCGGGCCGATTGCGGCGAGGCTTCTGGCGGATTACGGCGCGGAAGTGATCAAGCTGGAGCTGCCTTTTTACGGCGATCTTTGGCGTCCGGCGACGTACTGGGGCAAATACTGGAAGCACTCGAATCCCATTTGGCACAATATCACCAAGAACAAGTATTTCCTCTCGGTGAACCTGCAGCTCAGGGAATCGAAAGAACTGATTTATCAAATGGCCAAAGATGCGGACGTAGTCATTGAAAACTTTGCGCCCGGAACGGCGGACGCCTGGGGCATCGGCTATGAGAAAATCTCCAAAATCAACCCGAACATCATATTCTTGAGCTGTTCCACTTACGGCCAGTTCGGTCCGATGCGGTATTTCCCCGGGTGGGATCTTCTGGCCCAGGGCGCAAGCGGCGTGCTGACCCTGAACGGCTATCCGGACACGGACAATTTTTACAAGCTGCCGGACTACGTGGGCGACTTCGTGCCGGGCAATTTTGCCGCGCTGGCCGCGCTGATGGCGCTGTACTACCGGAAGAAAACCGGAAAGGGTCAGTACATCGACATGGCGCAGACCGAAGGGCTGATGCGAACCCTTTTTCATTATACCTATTATTCCGTGACTCAAAAAGCGATCGGACGCACCGGAAATGTCGATCCCACGATGGTGCCGGCGGCCATCTTTAAAACGGCCGACGACAAGTTTCTGGCGCTGGCCTGCGCGACGTCCGAACAGTTTGAAAATTTCGCCCGGGCCATCGGCAGGCCCGAGCTGTCTTCGGATCCGCGGTTTTCGGATACGCTGGAGCGGCTGAAGCCGGAAAACGCCAAAGCGCTCCATGAGATCGCGGTGGACTGGATCCGGTCGCAGCCCTGCGCTGATGTGATCCGCCTGGCCGACGATAAGAATTTTCCGGCGGCGGAGGTGGCGGACGATTACATGATCGCCAATGAGGAATGGCGCCGCAAACGCGGAAGCGTGGTGCTTTTCAAGGACGATGTGTACGGCCATCTGGTGATTGCCGGTCCGTCCGCCATGCTTTCCGGCACGCCTTCCCGCACCAAGTGGCTGGCGCGGCCGCTGGGGTATCACAACCGGCTGGTGCTCAAGAAATTTCTGGGGTTGAGCGAAGCGGACATTGAAAAGCTGGAGAAGAAAAAAGTCATCGGGACATTTGACGACAGACCGGGATTGAAGCCGCCTGTCTATTACGATCTGAGCAAGGACCCCATCTATAACTACGGAAAAGAGGTTGGAAAATGAGCCCCAAGGAAGAAGTCTATACACGGCACGGCGGCAAGGGCGGCGACCGGGGGAAAATTCTCGCCGAAATGATGAACGCCGAAGGAAAACCGGAAGTGCTCGACGACATTCTGGTGCTGGATGTCAGCTCGGCCAATTTTGCCGGCATTATTGCCGCCAGCTTCTTTGCGGAGTTCGGCGCGGAGGTCGTCAAAATCGAGCCTCCGAAAGGCGACCCGGCCCGGCAGATCACGCCTTTCGGCGTGACGGTGCAGGGGGTGGGCATTCCCTTCATGTTCGAAGGACGCAATAAGCGGTACATGACGCTCGACATTCGGAACAGGCCGGAAGACAGGAAAACGTTCGCGAAGCTGGCCAAACAGGCGGCGGTTGTGATTGAAAGCTTTGCGCCCGGTGAGATGGACGGCTGGGGGATCGGCTACCGCCAGTTGTCCGTGGAGAATCCCGGATTGATCTACATCGCGCTTTCCGCCTACGGACAGTACACGGATAAAGCCAGAGAGTCCGCGGGAGTTCCGGATACGGACGTTACGTCCCAGGCGGGTTCAGGGCTTCCCGCGCAGATGGGCGCGCCGCCCAATGAACCGGAGCCCTATACCTGGCCTCTCAGAGGCGGCATGTGGGCGGGCTGGTACATTTCCGGGCTTTCCGCGGCCGTGGGGGGAACGGTCGCCCTCATCCACCGGCAAAACACCGGCCAGGGACAGATGGTGGATGTCGCCGGAATGGACGCGTATTCCTCCATGGTCGGCATGCCCGCCACCATCGGCTTTACCTGGGAAAAAGCCAGACCGCGCATCGGCGTTCTGGACTTCATTCTCTATCCGTACGGCCACTGGAAATGCAAGGACGGCTATGTGGCGATCGCCGCGCCGCGGGACCATGATTTCCGCGCGCTCTTGAAGGTTCTGGGCCTGTGGGAGCAGGAAGACGACTGGCGCTATTCGTCGGACCGCATCCCCGATATTCTGGAGCAGGCCATTCATTTGCACAAGATCATTGAGGAAAAAACGCTGCTGTACACCGGCGACGAACTGGTGAAGATGGCGCTCAATTACAGCAAAAAATCCGCCCGCTCCAAGTGGCGGGGCGGCGGCGTGCCCATTGTCATGAAGCTGATGACGCCCGAAGCCGCGATGGAAAACAAGCAGTGGCACATCCGCAAGGCTTTTCAGGACGTGGAGGACAAAAAGCTGGGCAAGTACACGATCAGCTCCAATTTTGTAAAAATGTCCGAATCGCCTCCCCGCGTGAAATGGGTGGGAAGCGAAATCGGCGGGGATAATGAATATATCCGGAAAAAATATTTAAACGATTAGAAGGATCAAATATTCGGCAGAAATTTGATCGTATTTTTAAGGGGAATTTTGATAAACAGGAGGGGAAACATGATGAAGAGAGCAAGCAGAGTCAAGATGGTCGTTGTGACGGCGCTGGTACTGCTGGTTGCGATTGCTATCAGCGTACCATCCGTTGCAGTGGCGCAGCCGAAGGGAGAGCCGTTTGTGATCGGCTACATCGGCATGGTCGGATCGCCGGGCACCCGCCCGTGCATGGATATCCAGAAAATGGCGGTGGAGGAAATCAACGCCACCGGCGGCATTCTGGGCCGGCCGGTCAAGTACGTGGTCATGGACAACAAGGGTGACACGTCTCTGTCCGTTGAGGCGTTTCGCAAACTGGTCATTGAGGACAAGGCGAAATTCATCTCCGTCGAAGGCCGGACGGAAATCTGCCTGGCCGTTCAGGAAGCCTCCGGAATGCTGTTTAAGGAATACCCCCACATTCTGGTTTTCAACGGGCCGATGGGCGCGGAACTGACGGCGCGCATCATCGATGAGGCGCCGAAATACAATCACTGCTTCCGTGACTGGGATCCGGAGCCGGCGCATTATGCCCAGACGAAGTATTTCTTCTGCAAGACCATGCCCCAGTACCAGAAAACCAAAAAAATTGCTTTCCTCTGGGAGGATCTTGCTTGGACCACGGAATGGCGCAAAGGCATCAGCTACATCGATCTGCCCACCTGGGAAAAAATGGCCAAAGACTGCGGTCTGGAAGTGGTGTACAGCAAGGCGGTCAAACCCCGCGGCACCATGTACCTGCCGATTCTGCAGGATATCAAAAAATCCAACGCCGATTTGATTTTCTACATCAGCTCGTGGTTTACGGACACGGAATCTTTTGCCAAACAGTGGTCGGATTCCGCGGCCAGGGACATTCAGGTCAACCTCTACGGCGGCGTTGCTCAGACCTACGATTACTGGCGGATGACGGGAGGCAAGGCCCTGGGGATCATCAGTTCCTTCACGGATCTGGATGATATTCCTCTGACGCCTAAAACCGTTCCGCTGGTCAAAAAAGCCCATGCACGGAAAATCCCCATGCAGATCCATGTCCATATCGCTTATGCTGATATTTATCATTTCAAGGCGGCCATCGAAAGAGCGAAAGGAACCGGCAACATCAATGCGCTCATCAAGGCCATGGAGGATGTGGAAACGGTCTATTCGCTGGGCAAGATGAAATATGAAACACGCAAAATCAAACCTTTCTACCATTCCCGCATGAGGGTTGACGCGGCTAATCCTTGGAAGACCTATCCCGGATATTACCTGCAGCTGATTGTTCAGTTCCAGAAGGACGGCAAGGTTGCCTTCCTGCACGAGTCCTGCGAGGAAAACGAAAAACTGGTATCCAAATGGGTGGATCCCAAACGCTATAAGACCCCGGCCGAGTTGAGGAAGTAATTGATTGCAGGGAACAGTAGCGACTGTTCCCTGCAGACTAAAAGAAAAGGGGCGGCATTCTTGTGAAGGCCGCCCCTTTTCCTCATTGCGCTCCGTGCTTTCTTTCCCGGGCGCACCACGCTCTTGAAATGCCGCTTGACACCCCCGCGATTTTGCTTCTTTCCCGTTATCGGCCTTTGAATTGCGCCGGTCTTTTTTCCAGAAACGCTTTGGAGCCTTCTTTGAAATCTTCGGTGACCAGCAAGGTCTGGAAGGCGGCTTTCTCAACCTTGGTGATGCCGTCGTAAAGGGTGCCCTCCAATCCCAGACGGACGGCTTTCATAATCTCGCGCTGCGCCACGGGAGCGCCACCCGCCAGCTTTTTGGCCAGCTTTTTGGCGGCTTCCAGCACTTCGGCGCCGGGGACGACCTTGTTGAGCAAACCGAGCGCGAGCGCTTCTTTGGCAGGCATAAAGTCACCGGTGAGCATGAGTTCCAGCGCCTTGGTTTTGCCGATATAGCGGGGCAGACGCTGGGTTCCGCCCCAGCCGGGGTTGAGGCCCAGTTTGACTTCGGGAAGACCCACGACTGCTTCTTCCGCCATAATTCTCAAATGGCAGGAGCAGGCCAGTTCCAGTCCCCCGCCTAGGGCCAGGCCCTGAATGGCCGCGATGATGATCTTGGGATAATTTTCAATTTTGAAATACACGTCGTTGCCGTCGTACTGGGGCACTTTACCCGACTGGAGGTCGGCAAACTCGGTAATGTCCGCGCCCGCCGAAAAGCATTTCGGGCCGGTGCCGGTAATGATGATCACTCGCACGGAGTCGTCCTTTTCGCATCGGTTGAGCAGTTCGGTTAAATCCCGCAGAACCCCCTGCGCCATTGCGTTGGCCGGCGGATGATTGATGGCCGCCACCACGACAGCGCCGTCTTGTTCCACAACCAGTTTTTCATACTCAAAAGCCATGTTCCTATCCTCCTTGGGTATTGATTTTAAAGATTTTCAGGGAACCTGTTCAAAAACACCGCAGGCACTATAGAAAGAACGCAAAAGCGTGTCAAGAGGAAACAGCAAACCGCCGCCGCGCGGGGCGCCGCATGCCAAAATTTTCATTTCCGGCATGCAGAATTTTCTTGAAACCCCGGAAATAAGGTGTAGAATTCGCGCGTCCTGCGGGCACGCGGGGTAACCTTCATCAGCAATAAATGGCGGCGACCATCAATTCCGTGCGGTATGGAGGAGAAGGTTATGAATGTTGCTGTTCTGTTGATCATAGCGGCGGTTTTGTTCTTTCTGGCGTATCGCTTTTATGCCCGTTTTATCGCGAAGCTTTTCGACGAAAACGACAACCGGCCCACACCGGCCTGTTCCATGAAAGATGATCGCGATTACGTTCCGTCCAAACCCGTTGTCCTCTTCGGCCATCATTTTGCCAGCATCGCCGGAGGCGGACCGATTATTGGACCCACCGTCGCCATGATTTTCGGTTTTATGCCCGTCTGGCTGTGGGCCGTTATCGGCACAATTTTTATCGGCGCCGTCCAGGACATGACTGTGTTGTTTGCCAGTGTCCGGGAAAAAGGCAAATCCGTGGCCGAAATCGCCAAAGAGTCGCTGGGGAACACGGGATTCTTTTTGTTCATCAGTTTTGCCATCCTGATGCTGATCCTACTGACCTCGGCGTTTCTGGGATTGACGGCTGTGTCTTTGACTTCTTTGGTTCCCGTGGAAATGATGCGGCTGGATCCCAACCATGCGTTGGTGAAAACTCATCTGGACAAAGGCGTGGTTGTGGCGCACATCGGCGGCATTTCCTCCACATCGCTGATCGTTATCACCGGTTTTGCGCCGATTCTCGGATGGCTGGTCTATAAAAGAGGCCTGAACATCATCGTGGCCACCATTTTGGCGATCATCGTTTGTATCGGCTCCATCATCCTTGGTATGCGGCATCCGGTAATGCTGGACCCTGATATCTGGATGATCATTCTGTGTTTCTATACGCTGCTGGCGGCCGGAATTCCCGTCTGGATCATTCTGCAGCCCCGAGATTTCACCAATTCGTTTTTGCTTTATATGGGCGTCATCGCCCTGTTTGCCGGCGGCATCGCCGCCGGCTTCCAAGGCGTGACCTTTGAGGCTCCTGCCTTCAATCTGGCGCAGGGGGCAAGCAAGCTGGGTCCCGTCTGGCCTTTCCTTTTTATTACAGTGGCTTGCGGCGCCATATCCGGTTTTCACGCCCTCGTGGCCGGCGGCACATCCAGCAAGCAGGTTTCCAAAGAATCGCATGTTAAATTAATCGGTTTTGGCGGAATGCTGCTGGAGGGTTTACTGGCCATCGGCGTTATGATTGCAATCGGCTGTGGAATCATGTTCAGCGATTATCTGAATATCGCTTTTCCCACGGCGGCAGGCATAAAAGCCAACCCCATTTTGGCTTTTGCCATGGGCGTGGGCGGTTTGCTGGAGAAAGCCCTTGGCATCCCGCCGGTTTATGGAACAGTTTTCGGGATTTTGATGGTGGAAGGTTTTATTATTACAACGCTGGACACGGCCATCCGCCTGGAGCGTTATTTACTGGAAGAACTCTGGCAGGTGGTTTTTAAAAAAGTTCCAAAAATCATGAAATCCTATTTTTTCAATGCTTTTGTCTGCGTGGCATTAATGTACATTCTGGCCTACTCGAACGCTTTTGCGGCCATCTGGCCGATCTTCGGCTCCGCCAATCAACTGCTCGCGTCGCTCGCGCTGATTGCCGTATCCGCCTGGCTGGCCGGCAGAAAGAAAACTGCCTGGTTTACCTTGCTGCCCGCTGTCTTCATGATGATCACCACCCTGTACTCGCTGGTGTCGCTGCTGGTCAATAAATACCTTCCCAAGCACAACCTCGCGCTGGCCGTGACGGACGTCGCGCTGATCATCCTTTGCATCGGCGTTATTGTGCTGGCGCTCAAAAGATGGCGGGAATTAAGAAACGGGCCTTCGACGGCAGGAGAAGCGGCGTAACGAAAATGAAGATCGGGATGATTTTGAAATCTACGCTGATCTTCCGAAGGACAGGCTATTTGCCCGCGGACGGCCCGGGTTTTTTGTCCGGGGTCTTGAGCAGGGGAAAGACCCCCTTGCGGACGGAACGAACATCTTCAATGGTATAAAACGCCAGCGGGTTGCAGACACGAACGATCTCCAGCACGGAATCGATGGATTTCCTTTTGACGATGGTAAAAATAATCTTTACCTGTCCCATGGCCCCCTGGGCGTCCACGTGCGTAACGCCGTAACGGTTCTCTTTAAGACAGTCGATGAGCGACTGCGCGTCTTTCTGCGTGATGATCCGGATCACCACGGTGCCGATGGCCATTTTTTCTTCAATGAGGATGCCGATAAAGTTGCCCATCGCAAAGCCGCCCGCATAGGCCACATAGCAGACCGGATTGGACAGGTTTTTGAAGATCTGCGTGATCGCGACCAGCCAGATCAACACTTCGACGAAGCCGATCACCGGCGCCAGAAATTTCATTCCCCGCCCGACATAGATGATGCGCAGCGTGTCGAGCGTGACATCGCAAATCCGCGCGAGAAAAATCAAGGCGGGCAGCAGAACAAATTTAAAAATTTCCGAATGATAAAAAGCGGCAATGTCCACTGAAGCTTTCTACTCCTTCAAAAGGTTGCCGACACTATAGGCGATGCATCCTTGCATGTCAATCCGCTTTCATGTTTTTCGCGACATGAGTCATTTCAGGTTGAAATAAATCGAATCTTGCGTAAACTGATCCGGACAACGCTTTAAGGAGATTCCCATGGCCCGACACGTTGCTTCGCCGTTTCCGCCGGTTCATCCTTCCTCCGGCATCTCTTTTTCCGTTTCCCCGCGGCCTGCGGGGTGGAAGATTTCAAAGCCTGTGCCGGCAAAAAAATCGGCCGTACGGAAAAGACGGGCGATTCGGCCATCCGCCGCGGGTTGCGCGTCCGCACGTCCGAAGAACAGGAAGGCGGCCTTTATAAAGCGGGTATCCGCCGTGCTTTTGATGGCGCTGAGCCTGGCCGCGCTGCCTTTCGAATCCCGGTCGTCCGGTCCGGACATATCTTTTTCATCGGACGCGTTGGTCCGCGGCGGCCTGATCCTGTTGAGGATTCAGGGCTGCGAGTCCGACGATGTTCAGGTTGTCTGGATGGAAAAGGAAATCCCGCTTGCCCGCGACCGGGACGGAACCTTGCGGCATGGATTTCTGGCCGCCGATCTGAACCGGAAGCCCGGGGTTTATCCGGTGGCCGTGCGCGTTCCTTCTCTGGAGTTTGAACGATATTATGATGTCCGGGTCAACGACCGGGATTACGGCGTGCGAAAAATCAAGCTGCCCCGCGCCAAAGTCGATCTGGACAAAGCCTCCCTGAAAAGAGTGAAGAGAGAAGCGCAGACCGTCAACGCCTTGTGGAACGCCGGTTGCCGGCCTCCGGAATGGGAAGGTTCTTTCCAAATGCCGGTGGACAACAAAATTGTCGGTCCCTTCGGACAGAGAAGCATCATCAACCGTCAGGAGCGATCTCCGCACACGGGCGTGGACATTCGGGGTAAAACGGGCAGTCCGGTTCGGGCAACCAATGCCGGTACGGTCGTTCTGGCCGCCGATCACTTCTTTACGGGCAAATCCGTTTTTGTGGATCACGGAAGCTGCATTTTCAGCATGTATTTCCATCTGGATCAGATCCGGGTTGAAGAGGGGGAGCAAATCGAAAAGGGACGGATCCTCGGAAGCGTCGGCGCCACCGGGCGCGCGACCGGCCCTCATCTGCACTGGGGCGTGCGGGTCAACGGGGCCAGGGTCGATCCTTTAACGCTGATCGAATTGGGCCGGGAGTTGGAGCCATAACCGGAAGACTCCGGGGTAAAAGCGCCCCCGGCGCGCCCGCGTGCCGCTCTTCAGAACGCTCCGGCCCCGGCCGTCAAAAGAAAACGCCCCAAAAGGCCCCAAAAGGTTGACATCTTTGGCTGATGGTATATAATTCCAACCGGTTTGGAAGGTGCATATGCCCGATTTTCGAAATATTCTTTATGGAATGGATCTGGATGCGGAGACTTTTTCTTCCGTGGTGCACGCGCTGGAATTCGCCCAGCTTTTCGGAAGCCGGATCCATATCCTCTATGTCAATGATCCGCAGGCCGGTTACCGCCATCCGGCGGATCGTGAAGATGCCGTGGCTTTGAAGGTCAAGGAAGCCGCGCCCGCGTCCTTGTTGGAAAATCTGGATGTCATTTACGCCGTTTCCAAGGGGGACATCGCCAGAGAAATCGTCCAATATGCCCAGGAAAATCAGATTGATCTGATCATTGTCGGGCATAAACACCGCGGCAAACTGTATGCGTCGATGTTTGACAGCACGGATGTGCATGTCATCGATGAAGCCCGGCTGCCCATTTTAGTCTTTCCGGAAGCGTAGATTCTTTTTCAGGGAAGATTCTTCAGGAGCGTCGGCAGTCGGACCGCGTGCGATTACGCGCGCAGAGAGGATTTTACCCATGAAAATCAAAAAAGACGCAAAGCAAAAAAGAACCAGGATCGGCCTTTTCGGTTTCGGTAAAACCGGCCGTCTGGTGGCGGAAGAGTTTTTTCAGGACGGTTTATTCGATCTCGAGTGGGTGGTCCGGAAAACGCACAAGGAAAATCACAAATATGCGTCCCGTCTGCTGGGGTATGAAGTGGATGACGCGAGGGTTTTTTCGGTGGATGAAGCGAACCCTGATTTTTACCGGCTGCACCCGGTGGACATCATCGTTGATTTTTCAAGCGCCGCCGCTCACCGGCAGTACGCGCCCGCCGCCGATTTTGGAATCCGGATCATTTCCGCCATCTCGAAGTACAGAACGGAAGACGTGGAGGATTTGAGGCGGATGGCTGAAAAAACGGCGGTGCTGTATTCGCCGAACATCACTCTGGGTATCAATTTTCTGCTCGTGGCTTCGCAGATCCTTCAGGGAATCGCTCCACACGCGGATATTGAAATCGTGGAAGAGCACTTTCGCGGCAAGAAAGAGGAATCCGGCACCGCTTTGAAAATCGCGGAGGTTCTGGGCCTGGAAAAGGAAAAGCGCGTCAACTCCATTCGCGTGGGAGGAATCGTGGGCAAGCACGAAATCATTTTCGGTCTGCCCAACCAGACCATCCGTCTGGTGCATGAGAGCATCAGCCGGGCGGCGTTTGGACAGGGCGCCATTTTTGCCGCCAAATGGCTGATCCAGGCTCCACCGGGACTCTATTCCATGGAAAATATCATCGTGGATATGTTTAAGAAAAACATTCCCGTTTACTAGATATCCATCAGCATCAGCTTGTCGCCGATATCCACGGACGAACCGGGGGACGCAAAGATTTCCGAGACCTTGCCGTCCACGTCCGCCAGGATGTTGGTGAGCATTTTCATGGCTTCCAGGACGACCAGCGTGTCGCCGACGCCGACCTCGTCGCCCACCGCCACGGGAATCTGGTTGACGACGCCCTTCAGGGTTGCGCGGATATCGCCCATTCTGGCCAGCGCCTCGATTTCCTTGGCGGAAAGCGCCACGGGAGTTTTTGGCTTTTCTCCCTCGCTGTCGGCCGGTGTGACGACGGGTTCGGGATGGTAATCAATTCCCAGATGCGTCATGTACGAGCCGTCCTTGGTGCGGCGGGAAGGGCCGATTTCAATGGTGTGCAATTTGCCGGTGGCGTCGGGGAATTCAAATTTGTCGCCGATGCTGAATCCGCCGCGGCGGAACCACACGTTGGGCGGCAGCACCCATGTCTTGCCGAACTTTTCCTCAAACTTGAAAAAGCCCACCGCGTCATTGGGATGCTGCAGATACAACACCAGCTCGTCGTCGTCGGCCTTCCGGCCGATCGCGTGCTCCAGGATTCGTTTTTCAACGTCCAGATCGACGTCTTCGATTTTCTGGTAGCCGGCTTCCCTTCTTACGATTTTTCTCCAGTCTCCGCCGAAGACCGCTTCATAAATCTCCGGCGCCGGCTTGTAAAACGGGAACTTGCCGTAGCGCTCCAGAAGCAGATTTTTCAAATCGTCGCTGGCGTCCCGGTAGCGCGCTCCCTTTACGACATTGTTGGCGGCCGTGGTCCACAGGATCTGTGAACCGGGAGTGACGCTCCAGAAGTTGCCCAGTTCGACCTGCACACGGGGCAGTTCGTTTTGCAGAATATCCGGCATGCGGTCCAGAAAGCCGCCCTTTTGCGCCTGTTCGAAGCTGGACCCCGTCGCACCGCCGGGCAGCTTGTGGGTTTGCACCGTCGGGTCGAATCCGAAAAACTGCGATTCGAAATCACGGTAATAGGGTCGTTCGCGCCGCAGTTTGTTGGACGCGTCGATGACGGCCTGTTTGTCCAGCCCGACGGCGGGAAAGCCGTAATCTTCCAGTGTGTTCACCACCGTCAACAGCGGCGGCGGCCCGTAGAAGCCGGTCAGCGCATGGTCGCTCGCATCCACGATTTTCGCGCCGTTTTGCACGGCGGCCACGATGCGGCCGATTTCGTTGCCGTCGGTGTTGTGTCCGTGGTAGTGAATCAGCAGATCGGGATACTTCTGCACGATGGCGCGCACCAGCTCGCCGATTTGCCGGGGGGATCCCAGCCCTCCGTGATTTTTAATGGCCAACAAAATATCCGGACCGGTCACGTCCAGAATTTCACCGATTTTCCGAATGTAGAACCGATGGGTATGCTCCGGCCCCGTCGAGAAGCAGACGGCCGCTTCGAGAATACGCCCCGCTTTTTTGACTTCTTCATAAACGGGGATCATGTTGGGGATGTAGTTTAAAAAGTCGAACACCCGCCAGACATGGACACGGCGGGCAAACGCTTCCACCGTCAGACGGATGATGTTTTCCGGATACGGGCGGTAGCCGAACAGATTGATGCCGCGGCACAGGGTCTGGAATAGCGTGTCGGGCATCAGTCCCGCGAGCACGTCCAGTTTTTCCAGCGGATTCATCTGCCGGCGCAGCAGATCGACGTGCACCGACGCGCCGCCCGTGATTTCCAGGGAGAAGTATCCGGCCGCGTTGCGCTCCGGGGCGACGAGCATCTGTGTGTGGGGCATGATCCGGTTTTTAAAGTCCGACTGCGAAAGGTCCCTCTCGGTATTGGTGAGGTAGTATCCTTTTTGTCCGCGCATTTTGTCCAGAATGGATTTAACCCCGTCGCTTTGAAGATCCCGGGGGGTGATCCGTCCTTCCGGCCAGCTTTTCATAACAGTTTCTCCTTCATGGTGTGGTTCGGTCCGCTAAAAGGCATAGGGATTTATTTTTTTCGAGTGAATCTCCGCGATCAGCCGGGACAGCTTGGCGATTTCCCGTTCGGTGTCGGGATAGTCAAAGATTTCGGAATGTTCATCGAGATAGCCGGTCGTAAATTGACCCTTGCGAAAGTCCGGCTCATCGCAGATGGACAGATAAAACGGGATCGTCGTTTTCGGACCGACAATCAAAAAGTCGTGGAGCGCGCGCTTCAGGCGCTGAATGGTCTGCTCCCAGGAATAGCCGCGCACGGTGAGTTTGACCAGGAGCGAATCGTAATCGGTGGGAATTTTGTAGCCCTGATACACGATGCCGTCGAGACGGATTTCCGGGCCGCCGGGCGACTGATACACCTCGACGCGCTTGCCGCCTTCCGGCATGAAGTTGTTTTTGGGGTCTTCGGCGTTGATGCGGACCTGAATGGCTTTGCCGACCAGATGGATCCGTTCCTCCGGAATGTCCAGCGTCTCGCCTTCGGCCATCAGAATCTGCTGGCGGATGATGTCGATGCCCGTGAGGATTTCCGTGACGGTGTGCTCCACCTGCAGGCGGGTGTTGACCTCCATAAACCAGAATTCGTTGGTTTTCGGATCCACCAGAAATTCCACCGTGCCGGCATTGACGTACCCCGCTTCACTGGCCGCCCGAATGGCCGTCTGGTGCATGGCGTCAAGCACGCTTTTCGGCAGGTCGGCCGGTGCGATTTCCAGCAGCTTCTGGTGGCGGCGCTGAATGGAGCAGTCGCGCGTGCCCAGATGCATCGCATGGCCGTAGGCATCGGCCAGAATCTGCACTTCGACGTGGCGGGGCGACTCGACGCATTTTTCGATGTAAATGCGGTCGTCGTTGAAGGCGGAGCGCGCTTCGGAGCGAGCTTGCGGCAGTTGGGCGCGGAGGTCTTCTTCGCCGGCAATTTTGCGAATGCCGCGTCCGCCGCCGCCGGCCAGCGCTTTGAGCATGATCGGATAGCCGTGCGTTTTGCCGAAGGCCACGGCCTCCGAAAGGCCCGCATCGCCCGCGGAAAGCGTGCCGGTTCCCGGAATAAAGGGGATGGAGGCTTTTTTCATGATGTCGCGGGCGACGACCTTATTACCCAGATCACGAATGACCCGGGGGGGAGGTCCGATAAACGTGATTCCCGCATCGACGCAGGCCTGGGCCAGATCAGGATTTTCCGACAAAAAACCGTAGCCCGGGTGAATGGCGTCCGCTCCGGCTTTTTGCGCTGCTCCGATGATTTTGTCAATATTCAGGTAATCCCTGCGCGGCCCGTCTCCGATCAGAATGGCCTGATCGGCAAATCGCAGAAAATACGCTTCGCTGTCCGGTTTTTCATAAACCGCGACGGTGGAAAGCCCCATTTCCTTGGCGGTGCGGATAATGCGCAAAGCGATTTCCCCCCGGTTGGCCACCAGTAATTTTTGGATTTTTTTCATAAACGCCCTTTCTTCCTTAGTTGAGATGACGCCTCTGTATGTAGGGGTTATACTTGCCCCGCCCAAGGCCTGTCAAGCACAGAGTCTTGCAATGATTATTTGATTATTTTGATGAAATATTTTATCGTGTCGCACGTTTATTGAGGGCGTTCTTATGAAAGACAGCACGATGAAGGGTTTTTTCGACTATCGCAGCAAGGTGATCGGGACGGATCAGGTGCTGGAAAAGCTGAAGCCCGGGCAGAAGATATTTTTAACCAGCGGCGTTGCGGCGCCGGGGAAAGTACTGACGGCGCTGGCCCGGTCGGACGCGAAGAATCTGCGCGACCTGGAGATCATTCAGCTGATTACGCTGCGCAAATACCTGTCTCACCAGAGCTCCGATCAGTACCGGCTTAAAACATTCAATGTCGGAGAAAGCATCAGCAAGGAAGTCGCCGAGGGCCGGGTCGATTTCATCCCCGCCAACCTGATGGAGCTGCCGTACATTTTTTTAAGCGGCGCGGTGGCGGTGGACGTCGCGATCATTCAGACGTCCGTGCCGGACGAAAGGGGCTTCATGTCCCTGGGCGTCGCGGTGGACGTGGCCAATATCGTCATCAAGCAAGCCGCGCTGGTGATTGCGGAAATCAATCCGAACATGCCGGTGACGCTGGGCGAAACGACCATCCACATCAGCAGCATTGACTATGTCGTCGAAAGCGATCTGCCGCTGGTCGAGCGGATCAACCGGCCCTACGACGAGATTACGGACCGCATCGGGTGGAATATTTCCAACCTGATCGACGACGGGGCGACCGTCGTGCTGCACGTGGGCAGATTGTTCAACGCCGTGGCCGATCACCTGAAGCAAAAACGCAACCTCGGCATCGTGACGCATGTGGTTTCCGACTGGGCGATGGACCTGATTGAATCCGGCGCCATCTCGCTTGACCGCAGCCGGTTCAACGGCGGACTGATTACCGCCAGCTATTGCTACGGCAGCAAAGCGCTCTACCGGTACGTTCACCGCAACCCCATCTTTGAATTCTATCCGATCGCGAGGCTCAACAATCCTTTCGTGGTGCGCCGGATCAAAAGCCTCATCGGCATCATGAACGTGAAAAAGATAGACATTTCCGGCGAATCGGTCATCTTCCATTCCGGCGACAACCTGCTGACCGGCTACGAAAGCAAGCTAAACTTCGCCGTCGGCGCGACGATGACCCGAAGAGGCAAGGCGATTGTGGCGCTCAATTCCGTGGATACGGAGGGAAACAGCAATATCGTCATTCGGTTTGACGGCCGGACCGACAACACCCACAGCACGCTTGGTGTCGTGAAATACATCGTCACCGAATACGGCGTGGCCAATCTTTTCGGAAAGTCCATTCGGGAAAGGGCGCTGGCCATGATCGACATCGCCCACCCGGACCATCGCGAAGACCTGCTTAGGCAGGCCAAGGCGCTCAATTATGTCTATGCGGACCAGATTTATGTCGCCCGCCACGCAGCCAACTATCCGGCACTGCTGGAAACGCGCAAATCCCTGAAAGACGGTCTGGAAATCAAGGTTCGTCCGATCAAGCCCTCCGATGAGGACAAGATGCGGCGGCTGTTTTACAACTTCTCCGATGAATCGAAATATTTCCGTTATTTTGCCCCGAAGCCGGTCATGCCCCACAAGGAAATGCAGACCTATGTGAGCATTGATTATGATGAGGTTCTGTCCGTGGTGGCCGTCGCGGAAAAAGGGCGGAATGAAAGAATTATCGCGGAAGCCCGTTATGCGTATGACAAAAGAGCCGGCGCGTATGAGATTGCGTTCATTGTCGATGAGGACTTTCAGGGAAAGGGCGTGGCCACCTTTTTGTTTAAGTATCTGATCAAAATCGCGCGTGACCGGGGAATTCAATGGTTTGTCGCCTATGTGTTGCCGCGCAATGAATCCATGATGAAGGTCTTTGAAAAATCAAAATTGCCCATTCAGAAATCCTATGATGCAGACGCGCTGGTTTTGCGTTTTGATCTGGCGCAGGAGGTTGCACAGACGGATGCGGCCGCAAAACAATAGGCGCGGCTTCGCATAATTCAGTCTTGCCATAACCACCGGATTGTGGAATACTTCCGCGCGAATCCGGACGATTCATGAAGCATTACGGGCTTTTGGTTTTGCCGGATGGTAAAATAACATCAACCATATCAATCATATCAAGGGAGGTAGCAGGATTATGTCAAATGCAGTCATTGTCAGCGGTGTGCGCACGGCGGTTGGAGCCTTCGGCG
>CAZVGQ010000002.1:0-29080 GCA_964626775.1 uncultured Smithella sp.
TGCATATCGCAGGGACGGGCGGATAGTGGGCTATGACATTGAAATCGTGATGACCATCGCCCGGAAATTCGGCTGGACCGTCGAGATTGCCGATATGGAAGTCGCCGCGATCATTCCGTCTCTGATCTCCGGAAAGAGCGATATGGCCGCGTGCGGCATCACGATCACCGAAGAACGGTCCAGGTCGGTTCTTTTCAGCGCCCCCAATTACAAAGGCGGCATTGCCGTCATGGTCAAGGCGGAGGGGGAGGCTTCCAAAAACGCGGCGAAGAGCGGCCCGGGGGCCCGGCTCGTCGAAAGTTTCCAGAGAACTTTCCTCGTCGAAAAACGGTACGAAATGGTTTTACAGGGCCTTCGAGTGACCATCGTCATTACGCTTCTATCCGCGATATTCGGCACATTGCTGGGCTTTGGGGTCTGCATGATGCGGCGGGCTCAGACGCGGTGGGCGAACCTTCCGGCCAGGTTTTTTATCCGCGCGGTTCAGGGGACGCCCATTATCGTGCTGCTGATGATTTTGTACTACATTGTTTTCGGCAGCACGAACCTCGACGCGATTATCGTGGCGGTGATCGGATTTTCGATCAATTTTGCCGCCTATGTTTCGGAAATGATGCGCACCGGCATGGACGCGGTGGACAGGGGGCAGCATGAGGCCGCCTATGCCCTCGGATTCAACCGGGTTCAGGTGTTTCAGAAAATCACCTTTCCGCAGGCGGCGCGCCATGTCCTGCCGGTGTTCAAGGGCGAGTTTATCTCCATGCTGAAGATGACGTCGGTGGTGGGCTACATCGCCATTCAGGATCTGACCAAAATGAGCGATATCATCCGCAGCCGCACGTATGAGGCCTTCTTTCCGCTCATCGCCACGGCCCTGATCTATTTCGTCTTGGCCTATCTGATGGCCGGCCTTCTTTCCCTGGTGGAAATACGGGTCGATCCGAAGCGGCGCAAAAGAACGGTGAAAGGCGGTGAGCGCCCATGATCAGCGTCCGGCATTTGTCCAAAACCTTCGGCCAGCTGGTTGTTCTCAAAGATGTGAATGTGGAAATCGACAAAGGCGAAGTGATTTCCGTCATCGGCCCGTCCGGCTGCGGGAAAAGCACGTTTCTGCGCTGCCTCAACCTTCTGGAGATGCCGTCCGGGGGTGAAATCGTCATCGACGGGGAGAATCTTCTCGACCGGAAAACCAATGTCTTTCAGGTCCGGCGGAAAATGGGCATGGTGTTTCAGTCCTTCAATCTTTTTTCGCATCTGATGGTGATCGAGAATATTATGCTCGGGCCGGTCGATCTTTTGAAGAGGGGACGGCCCGAGGCCTTTGCCGAAGGCATGAAGCTTCTCGCCCAGGTGGGGCTGGCCGAAAAAGCGTACGCTTATCCCGATGAACTGTCGGGCGGACAGAAGCAGCGGGTGGCCATTGCCAGGGCTCTGGCCATGAAGCCGGAGATCGTCCTGTTTGACGAGCCGACGTCCGCGCTGGACCCGACCATGGTGAGCGAGGTGCTGGCCGTCATCCGCAAGCTGGCGGCCGACGGCATGACCATGATGATCGTTACGCACGAAATGAGATTCGCCCGGGACGTTTCCACGCGGGTTTTGTATATGGATGAGGGAATCATTTACGAGGAAGGAACGCCGCGCCGAATATACGACCAGCCGGCGCGTGAGAAGACGAGGATTTTTGTCCACAAGATCAGAACCTATTCGTATGAAATCCGTTCCCGAACGTTTGATCTGTACGCCCTGAATGCCGGAGTGGAAACCTTCTGCCGGAAACAGTTCATTCCGGAAAAGCAAATCTTCCATATCCAGCTTATCCTGGAAGAACTGATTGTCAACCAGCTGCTCGTCCGGCTGAAGGATCCCGTCGCCCTGGATGTCATGGTCGGGTATTCCGAAGAAAGCGGCGCCGTGGAGATCGACCTACATTACGCGGGCGGCCCATACAATCCCTTTGACGAGGCCGAAGATGAAGATGACCTGTCCATGGTTCTTCTCCGGAAACTGGCCCAAAGAAGAGAGTACGTTGCCAAAGACCTCGCCAATCAGTTGAGAATTATCCTGTAGTCAGGCCGGCTTGTTTTGCAAAACGGAAAGATGACGGCGGCTGCATGATGCGGACGGCCGCGCCGCGAGGCTGTCTTCGGTCGCGCCCGGCGGTTACGACACGGAAAGAAGGTAGGACCGGAGATTGACCCGGGCATTGACCAGATTGAGCTTTTTCCGAATATGGTTCCGATGGGTTTCCACCGTTTTTAGCGAAGCGTTCAGCAGGACGGCAATTTCTTTGTTATTTTTTCCTTGTTTGATCAGGTCCATGATCTGAATCTCCCTGGGCGTCAGGTCCGCGTGCGCGGCATGAAGGTTTTTCATGAACGGGGAGGTGATCTCCCGCAGATTGTGCTCCAGAATCTGGAGGTGGTTTTTGTGGCGGTCCTCCAGATTGGCCTGCTTCAGCTTTTTCAAATAAGGAATAATCAAATCATTCACATTGGCCTGCAATTTCTCTTCGATGTCCTTCTGGTCTTCATTGCGCTGCTGCATTAAAACGCGCAGGGCGATGTTGGCGTCCTGAAGGTTTTCGGCAAACCGCTTCAGATCGTTTTCGGTCCGCTTCTGATCGGTGATGTCCATGCCGGTGCCCACGATGCACAGCCGTCCTTCGTAAGACAGGCGCTTCGCATGAAACCGGAACATTCTGCGAATCCCGTTTTTGAAAATCATTTCCGTCTCCGTGGAGAGTTCCCCAAGGCGAATAATTTCCTGAATCCGCTGAAGCGCGGCTTTTTTGTCGTTTTCAGGCAGGAGGTCTACAGCCGGCATCTCCCGGATTTCGCCGGCCGAATATCCGGTCATGATTTCCAGATTGTCGTTCCAGCGGAGAAGATTCCCCTGTTCGTCGAGCACGAAAAACAGTCCCGGCAGGCTTTCCACGACGGTTTGGCTGAAGTTCCGCTCATAAAGCAAGTTTTCCTCCGCCTGCCGGCGCCGGGTTGTGTCGCGCACGACGCAGACGATGCAGAGGATTCTCCCGTTTTTCACAATGGGGGTCGCGCTGGTTTCGATGTATCGCGGGGTTCCATCCTTGGCGAAGATGAGATAGTCCGACGGGTCAACGGTTTTTCCCTCCAGTATGGTAGCCAGCTTGGCGCTGGCTTGTGCGTAGCAACCGGGATCCATTACATTTTTGATCTTCGCAAACGGTTTGCCGGTAAACTCCAACGGATGATAGCCCAGGTTTGTTTCCACCGAGGGAGACATGTTCAGTACTCGAAGGTCCGCATCGAGTATGAAAATAATATCCGACACCTGCTCAAAACTCAGCCGGTATTTTTCCTCCAGATTCCGGAGCTCCTCGTTGGCTTTTTCCAGATCCGCCATTTTCTTTTCCAGCTTGGAGAGGAGAATTTCGTCATGTTTGCGCAGGATTTTCTTTTTCATGGCCACCTCGACGGGAATTTGTTTACGGCTGATGACCGGTTCTCTAAAGCTTTTTTCGGGCCGAGGCAAGACAAAAGTCTGAACAAAGCGCTTTTCGGCGCCAAGGAAAGCGCTGGAGCGTGCCTGCACAGGCGCCGGGCCTGATTTTTGCGCTTCGGCATCATTATCCGTTGATGAATTTTGAGAAATATGCCACATTGCGAGCCATCATCATGGAATCAGCGGCACGATGCCGGAAAAACGGCCGGCCGTGGCCCACGGCATCACGGGCCAAGACCTTAAGGACCATAGATTTCTCCGCGCGAAGGCGCCGCTGACGGGGAGCGCTGATGGACGATTGTCGCGTGCAGCTGGCCAATCTTGTGGACACCCGGGACCCCAAAGCCGTTCTGGACGAAATCCATACGATTGCCGGTCTGATGTTTCCGCGGTTTGACTTTGCGCATTTTGACAGGGCCTGTTCCGACGTGGTCGCCCTTTTTCGCGGAAATTATCCCTCCTATCGTTCCTGCAACGTCAGGTACCATGATCTCGGCCATACCCTCTCGGTCACGCTGGCCGTCGCCCGCCTGATGCACGGGGCCGTGGAAGCCGGACAATCGTTCACCGAAAAAGACCTGAACATGGGATTCATCAGCGGTCTGATGCACGATACCGGCTATATTCAGCAAACCTCCGACCGGCAGGGGACCGGGGCGAAATACACGCAGGTTCATATCAGCCGCAGCATCGCCTTTCTTCAAGACTATTACCGCGGCGATCCGGCGTTCCAAAACGATCTGGATTCGTTTCGGGACATTCTGCTGTGCACGGGGCTCAACACTCAGGTGGAGGCCATCCGGTTTGACGGAGCGACGATTGAACTGCTGGGAAAAATCCTGGGAACGGCGGATCTTCTGGGCCAGATGGCTGATCGTTATTATCTGGAAAAGCTGCCGGATCTCTTCGATGAATTTGCGGAGGCCGGCATCACGACCTTTGCCAGCCGGCTCGATCTTTTGGACAAGACGCAGGGATTTTATCAAATGACCCTGAAGCGTTTCGCGGATGAATTGGGAAACGCGCTTCGGTTTTCCCGCTTTCATTTTCGAAAGCGCTGGGGCATTGACGAGGATCTCTACATTAAAAGCATTGAAAAAAACATGGCGTATCTGGCCCGGGTGGTCACCCTGTACAGGGAGAATTACGCGGATCACCTGCGCAGGTTCGCCCGCGTGAAGGAAGAATGAATATCTTTAATGAGGATGGAGGATAAAAATGAAAAAGATCGTATGTCTGTTCACGATACTGTTGCTCGCGGCCGGTATTTGCCTTGTCGCCCAAGCGGAAGACTCTCTGCAAAACATTAAGAAAAGCGGAGTTTTACGGGCCGGCGTCAAGGATCTGACCCCGAGCTTCGCGCTGGCCGACATCAAGACGGGGGAAATCAGCGGGTATGACGTTGATTTTGTCCGGGCGATTGCCCGCAGGCTTGGCGTCCGTCTGGAGATCACGCCCTTCGGCGGAGAGGAAAATGAACGGATTGACGCCCTGACGGAGGGCAAGGTCGATATCGTCGCGGCCACCATGACCAAAACGAAGGAAAGAGAAAAGTTCATCGACTTCAGCCATACGTATTTTGTCACGGCCCAGAAGTTTCTGGTGCACAAAGGCACCGTACAGCGGCTGAGCGATCTGAAAAAAAAGAAGATCGGGACCGTGGATCAGACCACCTCGGTGGAGAATCTCCGCAAATCCGTCCCCTCTGCTTCGATCGTGCTTTTCACCGGTTATGTTCCGGCTTTTCTGGCGCTGCAGAACAGGGAAGTCTTCGCCGTTTCGACGGATGAGGCCATCCTGGCCGGCATTTTGGCAAAAGCCGAGAAAGGAGTATTTGAAATTCCGAAAGTCAGCATTTCCAGAGAGCCCTATGGCCTGGGAGTGCGTAAAGGTCACACTTCCTTTTTGCGTTTTGTAAATCAGACGCTTCTGGAAATGGAGCGCGACGGCGAAGCCAAAAGAATTTTTGACAAATGGTTCGGGCCGGAAAGTGAAGCTCCGCTGGAGAGGACGTTCAGGATCACCGCAAAATAAAGAAAAAGCACCCCGTCGGCGCGAGCCTGCGCTGATGGGGGATCAGCGGCTGTTTTCCAGAGCGGTCATCTTGGCGATTCTTCGTTCATGACGGCCGCCTTCGAATGTTGTGTCCAGAAATTTCCCGATCATTTCCTCGACCGGCGCGGCATAGCGTATTCTTCCGCCAAAGGCGATGAAGTTGGCGTTATTGTGGGCCCTGGCCATCTCGGCGCTGAACAAATCGCACACAAGAGCGCAGCGGATGCCGGCGATTTTGTTGGCGGCGATCGAAACACCGATGCCCGTGCCGCAAAGCAGGATGCCGAATTCGTAGCCGCCTTTGAGGAATTCATGGCAGGCGGCCGCGGCCATGTCCGGATAATCGACGGATTCGCCGCCCTTGGTTCCAAGATCGGTGACCTCGAAATTTTTCTTTTGCAAAAAGGCAACAATCCTCTCTTTCAGATCAACCGCTCCGTGATCGCCGGCGATGACGATTTTTTTCATTGGCACTCCTCCCAGAACATCGATGTAGATTCTTTCTACAAGATGATGCGGGATGTCAACAAAAAATCTTTACATCAGCATCCATTTTGCGTAGAAAAATGCCATGCGGGAATTATTGAACCGGTATCATCATTATTTGCTGATCGAGAAAGGGGCGTCCGGCAATACGCTGGAAGCGTATGGACGCGATTTGAAACGCTATTTGACTTTCCTCGAGCAAAAGGGGATCTCTGACGCGCGGTCGGTCGCCCCTCAGGCGGTTGTGGATTTTCTTGTGCAGATCAAATCGGAAGGGCTTTCGGCCAATTCGATGAACCGGGCCCTTGCGGCCCTTCGCGGTTTTTATAACTACCTGCTGCAGGAAAGAGTTCTGGAGCAATCACCGCTCGCGCATATCGAGCTGGCCAAAGTCTGGATGCGTCTGCCCGATACGGTAAGCCAGGAAGAGATGAACCGAATCCTGTCGGGACCGGAGGTTTCGACCCCGTCGGGCCTGCGGGACCGGGCGATGCTGGAGCTGCTTTACGCGACGGGACTTCGCGTCACGGAGCTGATCAGTCTTTCCATGAACAGCATCAACTGGCAGGTTGGTTTTCTGGTGGTCATGGGGAAGGGCGGCAAGGAGCGGGTTGTGCCCGTCGGCAAAACGGCCTATGACTTTGTGCGGCGCTACGTGGATGAAGCCAGACCGAAGTTCGTCCGGTCCAAAACGACGGAGGTGTTGTTTCTGAACCGCTTTGGTCGGGCTTTTACGCGCCAGGGGCTCTGGAAAATTATCGTGGGTTATGCACAAAAAGCGGGCTTGCAAAAAAATGTGCATCCGCATACATTTCGCCATTCCTTTGCTTCACACCTGCTGGAGGGAGGGGCGGATTTACGCGCGGTGCAGGTGATGCTGGGCCATTCGGACATTTCGACGACGCAGATTTACACGCATGTCACCCGGGAACGCCTGAAAGAGATTCACCGGAAATATCATCCAAGAGGCTGAAAGTTTGCGGCAACCAACAGGGCATAAAATCGGATTGGGCAAAATCATTCCGGCCGTTGCGGCGGGGACCGTGGCGCTGGTTTTGTTTTTTCTCGTGGTGGTTTATTCCCAGGCCTTCCGGACAGCGGGCTTTTATTTTCAAAGAGGGATCAACGCTTTTTCCTACTACGCGCTGGGCGCCGCGCCGCATTTTTATCATCTGGAAATGGAAAAAAACGCAGGTGATTTTCGCGTCAAAGCAGGCGAAAACCTCCAGGTTACCTATCGCGATGAATTCGTGATCAAATCCGTGGCCAGCGATGATCTAAGCGGAAAATCCGTGACGGCCGTCATGGAGGGGGCGGGAGGCAAAGGCAATGCCGTCGGCGTCCTGTTTCGCGGGATTGATCTGGTGGACAACCTTCTCGCCGGCGGAGTGATTCCCAAAGGGACGCAGGCCGCCGGCGTTTATCAGATTGTCGTCTATGCCGCGCGGAACAAAATCGCCGTTGTGCCGGTCCACGTGGTCATTACGCCGCAGGACTGGCTGAGGTTCGCAAAGAGCCGCGGCAATACCGGCGAACAGGAGGAGTATCTGAAGAAGGCGGCCGCCCGAAACCGCGAAGACGCAGGGGTGCGCAAAATTCTTGCCGGCATTTATCTTCAGCAAAACCGCATCGGGGAAGCCGCGAAACTGTATGAAGAGGTTTTGCTTATCAGCCCCGGCGATGTCCTGGCGATGAAGGAATTGGCCCGCTTGACTGTGCAGCTCGGCCAAGACGACCGCGCCGTCGATCTTTTGTCCCGGTTGACGGAAGTCCAGGCGGAGGATGCGGAAGCCCAAGCCATGCTCGGAGCCGCCTTCGGGCGCAAAAATCTTTGGGCCCAGGCGGTGGAAAGTTACGCCCGGGCCGTCAAAATTGATCCGCAAAATGTTCCGGTGCGGCTTTTGCTGGCCCAAGCCTACGAGAAATCCAGCCGGAACGACGCGGCGGTTGAGCAATACCGCTGGGTTATCAGCCATTCGTCCGATGCCGCCCCTGCTTGGCGGGCGATGGGCGATATGCATTTGAGAAGCGGGCAATACGCGCAGGCGATCGAGAGCTATACGCGCGTCCTGGCCATCCATCCGAAAGACGCGGCGGCGCATGCCAATCTGGCCACGGCCTACGCCGCGCAGGGCAAAGCGAAGGAAGAAATGGGGCATTTGCAGAAGGCCGCGGCCCTGTCGCCCGACGAACCGGTGATCCGCTTCAATCTTGCCGCTGCCTACGAAAAAAGACAAAGGACGCCCGAAGCCATTCGGGAATACACCCGGGTTCTGAAAAGCAATCCGGATGATGCCGACGCGCTCGCGCGTCTGGCGGACCTGACCTTCCAAAGCAAACAGTATGACCAGGCCGTCCGATATTACGAAAAACTGTCGCGGATACATCCAAGGCAGGCGTCCGTGTTTGTCAGGCTGGGATTTGCCCGCGGCGAACTGAAGCAATACGCCGCATCGGCCGAAGATTACGAAAAGGCTCTCCGGCTGGGGGCAAAAGATCAGACGCTGTATTACAATCTGGCGTACACCTACACGAAGCTGGGGAGGGAAAAGGACGCCGTCCGTTACTATGAAAAAATATCGCCTCAGAATAAAAAAACGCTGAGCATTCTTGCCGACCATTATCTGAAAGAAAAAAAATACGCCCAAGCCATCACAAATTATCAAAAAATATTGAAGCTGGAGCCCAAAAAGGCATCTTCCTGGGCCGCTCTGGGGTATGCCTGGCTGGCCTCCGGAAATCCGGATAAAGCCATTGAAAATTATTTGCAGGCTCTGAAATACGAACGCGAGGATGACGAGATCTACGCCAATCTGGGCATCGCCTATGAGAAAAAAGGGCTTTACCCTGAAGCGCTGAAAGCTTATAGAAGCGCCTACGAGATCAATCCGGAAACGCGGGTGGCATCCCGGATTCCGAGGCTGCGCATTCAACTTTTGCATAAAAAAGACAGCAGAGGGAGCGAGTCATGAAGCAGGTGAAACTGAATTCTCACATAATCGGCGGCAAGGCAGGGTTTATTTTGATTGCCGGCCCCTGTGTCCTCGAAAATGAAGCGGCGGCGATGGACATTGCCGCCTATCTGAAAAACCTGACGGACGGACTGGAGATTCCCTTTGTCTTCAAAGCCTCCTACGATAAGGCCAACCGGACGTCGGTTGCCGCCTACCGGGGGCCGGGCGCCCGCGCGGGGTTGAAAATTCTAAAAAACATCCGGGATAAAATCGGCGTGCCGGTTCTTTCCGATGTGCACCGGTTTGAAGAAATTGACGAGGCGGCGGAAGTTCTGGATGTGATGCAGGTGCCCGCGTTTCTTTGCCGGCAGACGGATTTTGTCGTGGAGGTCGCGAAAAAAGCGAAGATTGTAAATGTGAAAAAAGGGCAGTTTCTTGCGCCCTGGGACGTGGCCAACATCATCGGGAAGATACAGTCGGCCGGCAATGAAAATATTCTGATTACGGAACGCGGCGCGTCCTTCGGGTACAACAATCTGGTTTTCGATGTCCGCGCCCTCCCGATCATGAGAGCGATGGGATATCCGGTCATTTTTGACGCCACGCATTCTGTGCAGTTGCCGGGCGGCATGGGAACCTCGTCCGGAGGTCAGCGGGACATGGTGCCCTACCTGGCGCGGGCGGCCGTCGCTGCGGGCGTGGACGGCATTTTCATGGAAGTCCATCCCGATCCTGAAAAAGCGCTTTGCGACGGCGCCAATTCGCTATATCTGAATTCGCTCGAAGAACTGTTGGCGACGTTGAAGAAGATCGATGGAATAACGAAGGGCATAGGCCATGGGTCATAGGTGGATAGTGGATGATTGTAGGCTATGGGTCATGGGCAATGGGCGATAGAGAAAAAGCTCGTAGTGATGAGTGAAGAGTGAAAAGTGACGAGTGAAAACAACGAATGATGAGTGAAGAATGAAAAAGAAGATACGGGAAAAGCTTGAAAAGATCAAAATGCTGATTCTGGACGTGGACGGGGTGATGACGGACGGCCGGATCATCATGGACAGCGACGGACGGGAGATGAAAAATTTCTATGTCCGCGACGGGCACGGTCTGGTTATGCTTCAGCGCCACGGCATTCGGGTCGCGATTCTGACCGGCAGGACTTCTTTGGTGGTGGATCATCGGGCGCGCGATTTGAAAATTACGGAAGTGTATCAGGGGGCATTGAACAAAAAGGAAGTTTTTGCCCGGATTCTCGAGAAAAACAGCTTGGCGCCGGAACAAATCGCTTATCTGGGCGACGATATTGTGGATATCCCCGTGCTGAAGCAGGTTGGCTTTTCCGCGGCGGTGGCGGATGCGGTGGATGAAGTGAAGAAGCATGTCGATTATGTTACGGTTTGCCGCGGCGGACAGGGCGCGGTAAGGGAAGTCTGCGAAATGCTGCTTACGGCGCAGGGCTTCTGGCCGGAGATTGCCGGGCGCTACGATTTTGCCGGACCTGAATAGCTTTACACGGAAGAAGGCGGGTGATATACAAAACCATGGGATTTTCAAGAAAAGCAAAAATCGCGGCGATCACGCTGATGATTCTTGTGCTTGCGGGAGCGGTGCTTTACGCATTTCTGCGGGCGCCGGGCGGCAAAAAAGAGAATTTGGTCAAGATCCTGCCTGACGAAGCGGATGTTCGCATTGCGGATTTCTTTTATACGGAAGTCGGCAAGGACGATCTCCGCTGGGAAGTAAAGGCGAAAACCGCCCAGTATCAGAAAAAGCAGAATCTGGCCCTGTTTGATCAGGTTCAGATGAAACTGATCACCCAAAAAGGCAAGACCTTTGTGATGACGGGCGACAAGGGCGAGATGCGGACGGATACAAAAGACGTC
The DNA here is from genome assembly GCA_964626775.1 of uncultured Smithella sp. Lineage (GTDB taxonomy): Bacteria > Desulfobacterota > Syntrophia > Syntrophales > Smithellaceae > UBA8904. Next base: position 10,862 of record CAZVGQ010000002.1, read on the forward strand.
GAAATCCGGGGTCGCGTGGTGGTCACGGCCGATACGGGGGAAAAATTTTCCACTGATGTTCTGCGGTATAACGACGCCCGGAAAAAAATTTATACGGACGCTCCCGTCCTGATGGAAACGAGCCGAATGAAAATTCAGGGAGTCGGCCTTTCCATTCTGATGGACAAAGGAGAACTTGCGCTTGCTTCCGGAGTCAAAGCGAAAATTTACTGATGAGGGCCGTTCATGTCGATTAAAGAGATAGGTCTGATCATGTTGGGGCTTTTGTTCGCCTTGAATAGTCAGGCGTGGGCGCAGACCGGCGGCGGACCAAAAAATCCGCTGCGAAAAAACGAGCCGATTCAGATTGTTTCCGATAAAATGGAGGCGTTTCAGGCCAGCCGCATGGTGGTGTTTTCCGGCAATGCCGTGGCGCAGCAGGGGGATGTCCGAATCCAGGCGGACCGTTTGTCGATTTACTACAAGGATTCCGGCGATTCGAAGGGAAAACCGGGCCTCGAACAGTCGGGAGACCTTGAAAAAATTGTGGCAAGCGGCCATGTGGTGATTACGCAAAAAGATGTGCTGGCCACGGGAAATGAAGCGGTTTATTATCAGGACACCGCCCGGTTTGTCATGACGGGAAATCCCGTCCTGCAGCAGGAAAAAAGCGTGATCAAGGGTTGCAGGGTCGTCATTCAGGTCGATGAGAACCGGGGACGAGTGGAGCAGTGCGCCGACGAAAATTCGGGAAGGGTTACGGCGATCATCCACCCGCGGAAACAAAAATAATCGGACGGGCGCCGGACGGGCGCCCGGGGATCAAAGATGAGCCATTTATCGGCCAGGGGACTGGTTAAAATTTACAATAAAAGAAAAGTGGTCAACCGCATTGACCTGGCGATTTCGCCGGGGGAAGTGGTCGGCCTCCTGGGACCGAACGGCGCCGGAAAAACGACGACGTTCTACATGATGGTCGGGCTGGTGAAGCCCGACGGCGGTGAAATCTTTCTGGATGACGAGGAGATCAGCGCATACCCCATGTACAAAAGGGCGCGCAAGGGGCTGAATTATCTTCCGCAGGAGCCGTCGATTTTCCGCAAACTCACCGTGGAGGAAAACATTCTGGCGATTCTGGAGACGCTGGAGATCGGCGAAGAGGACCGGCGGCAACGGCTGGAAGAACTTTTAGGCGAGCTGGACCTGACGGCTCTGGCGAAAAACCACGCCTACTCCCTGTCCGGCGGCGAGAGAAGAAGGGTGGAGATTACCCGAGCGCTGGTGACGCAGCCGAAATACATCCTGCTCGACGAGCCTTTTGCAGGCATTGATCCGCTCGCGGTGGCCGATATCCAGAAGATTATCGAAAAGTTGAAAAATAAAGGGATTGGAATCATCATCTCCGATCATAATGTCCGGGAAACGCTGGCCTGCTGCGACCGGGCGTATATCATCAATGAGGGCGCAATTCTGGTTCAGGGCCAGCCGGATGTCATCGCCCAGAGTGAACTGGCCAAAAAATTCTATTTCGGCGAGGATTTCAGTTTGTAGCGCCAAACGGATGCGCAATTTTCAATCATGGCTTTTGAATTACGACAAAATCTGAAGCTGTCCCAGCAGCTGATCATGACGCCGCAGCTCCAGCAGGCGATCAAACTCCTGATTCTTTCGCGTCAGGAGCTGGTGGATACGATCAACCAGGAGATGGAGGAAAATCCTCTGCTGGAAGAGGCGGCGCCGGACGAGGCAAGCGCCGAGGAAATGCGCGCGGAAGTAGAAGAGGACGTTCAGTCCATTGAAAAGGAAGAAAACAAGGTTCCGGAGCATACCGCCGAACTGACCGGCGAAGGGGACGGAAGGGAAGAATTCGACTGGAATAATTATCTGGAAGACTACGGTCCGGTGGGTGTTTCCTATGACCGGGCCGAGGGTGACGCCCCGACGCTGGACAACGTCCTGACGGAAAGCCCCTCGCTGACCGAGCATCTCATGTGGCAGATGAAACTTTCTCCGTTTACCGAAGAGGAGGTGCGCATCGGGCAGCAGATCGTCGGCAATCTGGATGCCAACGGCTATCTGTGCGCGACCGTGGCGGAGATTGCCCAGTTGGAAAACGTCGGCGAAGGCCTGGTGGAAAACGTTCTAAAAAAAGTGCAGGAATTTGATCCCGCGGGCGTGGCCGCCCGCAATCTTCAGGAATGTCTTCTGATTCAGGCCGGAATGTTTGCCAGGGAAAATCCGCTCGTCGAAACCATTATCCGGGAGCATCTCAAGGAACTGGAGCTGAAGAATTATCTTCAGATTGCCCGCAGGCTGAAAGTTCCCCTGAAGGAAGTGGAAATGGCCGTTTTGCTGATCAGCAAAATGGACCCCAAACCGGGCGCCGTCTATTCGGAAGAAAAGGTCCAATCCATCATTCCCGACGTGTATGTGGTCAAATCGGGAGACGGATACAAGATTGTGCTCAACGATGACGGGTTGCCGCGGTTGCGGATCAGCAATTTTTACCGTGAAATTATGGGCGGCATTGGAGGGCAGGACTCCGCGGAAAAGGAAAACGGCAGGAAATATATTCGGGAAAAGGTGCAGTCGGCGACCTGGCTGATCAAAAGCATTCAGCAGAGGCAGAAAACCATTTATAAGGTCGCCGAAAGCATCGTGAAACACCAGAAGGAATTCTTTGACAAAGGCATTGACTATCTGAAGCCGCTGGTGCTGCGGAACATCGCCGACGATGTGGAAATGCACGAATCGACGATCAGCCGGGTGGTCACGAACAAGTACATGCATTCTCATCGCGGCATCTTTGAAATGAAATATTTTTTCGGCAGCTCCATTCAACGAACGTCCGGGGAAAATATCGCCTCCAAAAGCGTCAAGGAGGAAATTCGGCAGATTATCAGCCGCGAAGATCCGAAAAAACCCTACAGCGATTGTGAAATTGTGAAGCTGCTGAAGGCCAGAAACATCGATATCGCCAGAAGAACCGTTGCTAAATATCGTGAAATGACTGGTATTTTGCCGTCGTCGAAACGGAAAAAATATTTTTAAGCAGACGGTTTGAAATAGGGATATAATCAAAACCATCAGTAAAATTCCGGTTGACATTTGGTTTCGTCGCCACTATACGACTAACCTTTGTTGCCGGCCGTGAAGGCGTGTTTCAAATGTTTTAGACGGCCTAAACTCAAGAGGGAGGAAAAAGTATGAATATTTCGGTAACTTTCAGAACGGGCGAAGGTGAGAATTGGCAAAAAGCCTATGCGGAGGAGAAGATTGCCAGATTAAAAAAATATCTCGATGTGCCTGCCGAAGTCCATATGATCCTTTCCACGGAAAAGTTTCGCAATGTGGTGGAAATCAACCTGACCGCCAACGGATGGAATGTGAACGCAAAAGAAGAAGCCAAGGACATGCACCTGGCGGTGGACAGTTGCATTGTAAAAATTGAAAAACAGCTTAAAAAGCAGAAGGAAAAAAACAGGCAGCACAAACCCAAAAGCATCCGTCACCCCGGCGGAAAAAGTCTGGAAGGCCCGGAGGAGGATGATGCTTCCTCCAAAGTGGTCGAAACCCGCAAGATCATTCTGAAACCCATGTCGCTGGAGGAAGCGGTTCTCGAATTGGAGAGCGGCAAGGCGCGTTTTCTGATCTATCGGGATACGGCTTCGGAAAAAGTGAGCCTGGTGCACCGTCTGGACGACGGCAAGTTCGCCCATATTGAAACGAACAGTTAATTTACGGAAGTGCGGATCTCGGACCTGCGGCACAAAAATGCCCTGCCCCATCAGGATGATGGACGGTTGAGACATCAGAACAGCGTCCCGGATTTCAAATTCAGGTGTTGCGCATGCGACTGGATCAAATCTTTAAAATGGAATTTCTCAACGAAAACCTCCTGTCCGACACCAAGGAAGGCGTGCTTGCGGAATTGATCAATATTCTGATCGAGAGCGGCCTGAAGATTGACCGGGCCAAAGCGATCGATGTGCTGCAGCAGCGGGAAAAACTGGGTTCAACGGGCATCGGCGACGGCGTGGCCATTCCCCACGGCAAAGTTTCCGAACTGCAGGACATGGTGATCGCATTCGGACGGAGCCGCCGGGGAATTGCCTTCAACGCCATCGACGGGAAGCCGGTCCAGCTCTTTTTTCTGCTTTTGGCGCCGGAGCATTCCACGGGACAGCATTTGAAAGCTCTGGCCAGAATTTCCAAGATGTTAAAAACCCCCAACTTTCGAAAAATGCTGATCGATGCGAAAACCAAAAACGATTTGTACAAAGCCATCGTTGAGCAGGACGCATCCTGTCCCCTGTAGCCGGGCCTCACGGCATCGGGAGACGACAACCGGAAAACTGTTTCAGGACCGTTTGCCTTATCTGGGCCTTCAAAAGATTCCCGGCCCGCAAAATCACAAGATTCGTTTTACCGTCAGCTCTCCCCGGTGCTTGCGAAGTCTGTCCGCGGTTCCAGGGCAAGAAGACGCGATTCTTCTTTTCCCGCCCCGGACGATAAAAAAACTCCTGGCGCTTTCCGCGCCGTCCCGCGAGGAATATTTCTCCCGAATGGCCGGACGCCGTCCGGCTTTGCTGATTTTTTCCCAAAGCGATTCCCTGCCCGTTTCGCTCAACAAGCAGATGCAAAGTCATCGTCTTCCGGCGGCCGCTTCCCCGCTTCATGAAAGCCTGCTGGCCAGCCGGATCCGCTCGATTCTCCGCGAAAAAATTCATCAATGCGTCACGATGCACGGCGTTGCGCTGGCCTGCGGGGACCGGGGCGTGCTTCTTACCGGGCCCAGCGGCATCGGCAAAACGACAGCCGCGCTTTCGGCCGTCCGCAAAGGCTGTGGCTGGATCGCCGACGACCTGGCCGTGATCAAAAACGTTCAGGGCCGGCTGATGATTTCCGGCCACCCGGGCATACAAAAATATTTTCATACACGGGCCACCGGCATCGCCGCCGCGGACCGGATACTGGATAGATCGCGAATGCGGAAAAATGCCGAGCTTGCCTTCGTCATCGATGTTTTCCGAACCGCCAGGGAGGTAATTTCCCGGCCCATCGAGACCCGAATCCTGGAAAAAAGTCTGCCGCTTGTCCGGGTGGGCATTCCCCGGACTGGATATTTGCGCCAAAATCTGTTACTCCAGGCCATACAAAAACTGAACGAGGTCGGATAATTGAAAAATCTTCAGGTGGTGATCATTACGGGATTGTCCGGTTCCGGCAAGAGCACCGCACTCCGGGCGCTGGAAGACATCGGCTTCTTTTGCGTGGACAACCTTCCGGTCGTGCTGCTGCCGAAGTTCCTCTCCATTACCCTCGAGTCTTCTCCGCAGATCAAACAGGTGGCGCTGGTCATGGATTTGCGGCAGAAAAGCTTTCTGGAGAAGTATCAGCGCATCTTTGAACTCCTGAAGGAAAAGGGCTACCGGATCAAAATTTTGTTTCTGGAAGCCGGGGAAGAGTCTCTGCTGCGACGTTTCAGCGAAACAAGGCGCAGCCATCCGCTCTCCGAAAAGCGTTCCATCATGGAAGGCATTCAGGCGGAAATAAAAAAACTGGCCACCCTGCGGCAAATGGCCGACACCGTCATCGACACCACCACGTCCAATGTGCATCAGCTCAAAGACGCGGTTCAGAAGCAGTTTTTGCCATCTACCACACGGAAGAAGATGGTGATCAGCGTCATGTCCTTCGGCTACCGGTACGGCCTGCCGGCCGACGCGGACCTGACGATTGACGTGAGATTTTTGCCCAATCCCTTTTATGTTGAAAAGTTAAAAAACATGAACGGCCATCACCGGGATGTGGAAAAGTACGTTTTGAACAACGAGGAATGTAAAACCTTCATCGGCAAAGCGGCCGACATGCTGAACTTCATCATTCCGCTTTATGAAAAAGAAGGAAAGGTGCGGCTGAATATCGCATTCGGATGCACGGGCGGCAAGCATCGGTCCGTCGTCATGGCCAATCAGTTCAGCCTGTTTTTCCAGAAGCAGAAATTCATCGTCCACACCACCCATCGCGACATCAACAAGAGTTAGGTGATCGCGCTTCACGCAGCCTGTGGCGGCGGCTGATGAGGGAGGAAGTTCGGGGAACTTACTCAGAAGCTTATAGGCAATGAGCGATAGGAACCCATTTCATTTCGCCTGCCACCGATTGCCCATAGCCTTATAGATTCATCTTTTTCATCACATTGTCTTCAATCCAGTGCGGGTCCCACCATTCCTGCGGGTTGACGAACTGGCCGCCGACCAGAATGCTGAAATGCAGATGATCGCCGCCGGCCAGTCCGCTCAGTCCGGAGACGCCGATTTTTTCTTCTTTTTTGACGCTCTTGCCGACGGCGGTTTCAATCGACGAGAGATGCGCATACAAACTGAACAGCCCCAGACCATGATCGATGATCACGGCGTTGCCGTAAATGCCCAGCGCACCCGCGAAGACAACAATTCCGTTGTTGGCGGCTTCGATGGGAGCGTGTGCCGTCGAGGCGAGATCCACGCCGAGATGCACCGAGTTGCCGAAGGGTTTGCCGTCCACCAGGTAGGTGCGCTCGTCGCCGAACAGGGCCATGGGCGAGGCGTTGCGCATTCGGTGAAACGCGCCTTCCCATAATTTTTTATTGATGGACTTGCGGCAGACGGATTGAATGGTTTTTGCGTTCTCCTCCCGGAGTGTTGTGTTTACATAGCCGAAAACCTCAACGGGCGTTTTCCCCTGCAACTGCGGAATCGACGCCTGGAATTCGGGCATGATTTTCTGGAGAAAGGTTTCGCTCAAGTTCACTTTGTCCGCACGGAATTTCTTGGGCTTGATCGTAAAGGGCATGGAGGTTCTGGCTTCGTTGCCGGCGTTGTCCCGGGCGAAGATGACGATTTTGGTCGCCGCGGTTGCGCCGGTTCCGAGGGCGAAGAAGGCCACCGACGTGGGCTTGCCGCCGATGACGATATTGTATCCCGGGTAAAACCGGTCGTCCACGAAGACGCCGGTCAGCGCGGCCGGCTTGGACGTCCGGTACGGGATGAAGCCGGTGCCTCCCTGGTTGATGTAGTTGACGGGGCTCATCACGTAAACCTGCGGCGGCATCGTGTCAATCCGGACCTGTTCGGAGACGACGGTTTCATTTTTAAACAAAGAAGCGTCCCGGGCCGTGATGCGAACGACGGCCGGTCCGTTGTTCAACTGGAGCGTAAGAGGCTCCACCGTGAGGCGAAGAACCTTTTGCCTGGTGCTTCGGGACGGAAACGTTTCCTCGGCCAGAAGATGCGGTTTGTTGTCCTGAACAATTTCCACCTTCAGGCCCGACAGGCCGCTTCGCTCGTCGGCAAAGGTGATGCCGATGTCCTTTTTCCTGCCGATGGCCGTGATGTCTGAATCCAGTTGAATCGCGGGTTTTTCCCGATCCAGCCAGCCCGCAAAATAAAGCCAGCCCAATGCCCCCGCCAACAGGACGATGACAACCGCCGCAATAACCCCCGTTTTCTTCATTTTTGAATCTCCTTGATGGAATGCTGATAGTGAACTGGCGGTTTTCATAATGGCTTTTGCGGCGGTTTGCAAGGAAAATATCCTTTTCCCGCTGCCACAGCGAAAGACTTTATGCCTTGATCTTGCTTGGAAACGCTGTTATATTCCCCGAAAAAACAGCCAAGTGAATGACGCATGCTGAAAAATAAGAAAATTGTTCTGGGCATCACCGGCGGCATTGCCGCCTACAAATCGGCGGAGCTGACCCGCGCTTTCATCAAAGCCGGCGCCGAGGTTAAAGTCATCATGACCAAAAGCGCGACGGAGTTCATTACGCCGCTGACCCTTCGGACCCTTTCCCGGAACCCTGTTTATACCGATATGTTTGAGGCCGCGGAGCCATACGACATGGCCCATATCGCGCTTGCGGACTGGGCGGATGCGTTCGTCGTTGCGCCGGCCACGGGAAACGTGATCGGCAAAATCGCCTCCGGCATTGCCGACGATCTTCTGACGACGACGATCATGGCCGAAAACAAGCCGACGCTGATCTGCCCGGCCATGAACGACAAAATGCTGGCCAATTCCTTCGTGCAGGAAAACCTACGGAAACTCGCCGGAGTCGGCTACCGCGTGATGCAAAGCGGCGTGGGCGAACTGGCCTGCAACGCCACGGGCGCCGGACGCCTTCCGGAAATCCCGGAGATTCTGGACGAGCTGGAAGCGCTTTTAACCGTCCAGGATTTTGCAGGACAAAAAGTGTTGGTGACCGCCGGGCCGACGCAGGAGCCGCTGGATCCGGTGCGGTACATCACCAATCATTCCTCCGGCAAAATGGGCTACGCGCTGGCAAAGGCCGCTCATCAGAGAGGCGCGAAGGTGACGCTCATCAGCGGGCCCGCCAAAATCGCTCCCCCGAAGGTTGAAACCGTCATTTTTGTGCGCACCGCGCAGGAAATGCACCGGGCCGTCATGGACGCCTGTTCCAAAGCATCGGTCATCATCAAAGCCGCCGCGGTGGCCGATTACCGGCCCCGGGTTGCGGCCGGCGAGAAAATCAAAAAAGACCGGGGACTGTCCGGCATCGAGCTTGTGCGCAACCCTGATATCATTGCCGACATCGGTGCGAAAAAGAGCAAAGGCATCCTGGTAGGATTTGCCATGGAGACCCAGGACCTGCTGGCCAATGCCCGGCAGAAAATGATCCGGAAAAACATGGACATGATCGTTGCCAACAACCTGCGTGACGAGGGCGCCGGTTTTGAGGGCGACACCAACATCATCACGATTCTTGACCGGCTCGGCCGGACCGTCGCACTGGACAAAATGACCAAGCAGGAGGCGGCGCACCGGATCCTGGATCATATCCGCTCTTTTAAAGCGAAGAAAGGACCCGCCGGAAAAAAATGACGAATTCGTTTTCTTCCCCTTCATCCGACGCGATCCGGAATGAACTGCTGTCCCTGGTGAAATCCGTCAGGGGGCAGGTGCTGGATGCCGAGCGTCTGTATGTCGCCGTGGACTGCAAAAGACCGCAGCCGGCCCGGCAAAACAAGCCGGACGGCAGGGGTCGCGGTGAGGCGCTTCATTCCCTTTCCCTGGAAGCCGCGGACTGCCGGCAGTGTCCGCTCGCGCAAACGAGAAAAAATGTCGTATTCGGCGAAGGCAGCTTATCTGCGCAGGTGGTTTTTGTGGGCGAAGCGCCGGGCGCGGACGAAGATATGCAGGGCCGGCCCTTTGTCGGCAGGGCGGGGCAATTGCTGACGGACATTATTGTGAAAGGAATGAAGCTGGCGCGGAAGGACGTTTATATCTGTAATATCCTCAAATGCCGTCCGCCGGGAAACCGTAATCCGCTGCCGGAGGAAATCCATCAGTGCGAGCCGTTTTTAAAAAAACAGTTGCAGTTGATTCGGCCCCGCGTGATTTGCGCCCTGGGGAAATTTGCGGCGCAGACGCTTTTGAAGACGGAAACCCCGATAACCGCGCTGCGCGGACGCTTTCACGATTATGAGGGGATCAAACTCATGCCGACTTATCATCCGGCCTATCTTTTGCGGAACCCGTCAGCCAAAAAGCAGGTCTGGGAAGATGTTCAGCGGATCATGAAAGAGGTCGGACTCAGCGGACCATCATGAAGAAAGAGGCGTCATTATGTTGAAAAAAACGGGAATCCTTTTCATGATTCTCCTGTGGATCGCGTCGGCGGGCGTGGTCCATGCGCAGGAAGCCAAGCCCCTGTTCCATGTGATCGAACTGGGCGGCGTGATCACTTCCCCCTCGGCGAAATACGTCGCCCAGAGCCTGGAGGAGGCGACGGCCGCGAAGGCGGAAGGGCTGATCATTCTGCTGGATACGCCCGGAGGCTTGGACACCGCGATGCGGGACATCGCCAAAAGCATCCTTAACGCGCCGTTGCCCGTGATCGTTTACGTTTATCCGTCCGGGGCCCGCGCCGCTTCGGCGGGCGTGATCATCGCGCAGGCCGCGCATATTGCCGCCATGGCGCCCGGCACCAACATCGGCGCCGCTCATCCCGTGGCGATCGGCCTGGGCGGCAGCGGCGAGATGGACAAGACCATGTCCCAAAAAGTGGAAAACGACGCGGCGGCCTATGCCCGCAGCATTGCCAAAACGCGCGGGCGCAGCGAGGAATGGGTGGAAAAGGCGGTTCGCAAAAGCGAGTCCATTACGGCGGATGAAGCCCTGAAGCTGAACGTCATTGACATCGTGGCCGTGGACATCGAAAAGCTGCTGGCCGCGATCAATCAGAAAACCGTGACCGTCGCCGGCGTCAAAAGAAAAATATCCACCGCGCATGCGGTCCTGGACACGAAAAAGATGGGCACGCGGCAGGGGATTCTGGCGGCGATTTCCAACCCGAATATCGCGTATCTGCTTTTGCTGATCGGACTGGCGGGGCTGTACTTTGAATTTTCCACGCCGGGTGCGATCCTGCCCGGCGTCATCGGCGGCATTTCCCTGCTGCTGGCGTTCTTTGCCCTGTCAACGCTGCCGGTGAGTTACACGGGGATCCTGCTGATCCTGTTCAGCGTCATTTTATTTATTGCGGAGATTAAAATCATGAGCCACGGCATGCTGACGGTAGGAGGAGTCATTTCGCTTGCGCTGGGATCCTTTTTGCTTTTTGATTCTCCGGAGCCGGCGCTGAGAATTTCCCTGCAGGTTCTGCTTCCGGCCGTGCTGGTTGCGTCCGGTTTCTTTATCGTGATCATTCTGCTCGCCGTGAAGGCGCAGATGAGGAAGCACTATTCCGGAACGGAGGCCATGATCGACGGCCGGGGGGAAGCCGCGACGGACATCCGCGGCGCCGGCAAGGTTTTTTTCCAGGGCGAATACTGGACGGCCAGCAGCGAACGGGAGATACCAAAGGGCGCCAGCGTCAGAATCATCAAGGTGGAAGGCCTGAAGCTGGTGGTTGAAGAAATCAAGGACAATCAATAACTTATCGATAGTGAAGGAGGAAGGATTATGTTGGGTTCTTTGCCGCTGCCCCTGTTGGTGGTGATCGTGCTGGTGGTCATGTTTCTGGCTTCCGCGATCAAAATTCTCAATGAATATGAACGGGCGGTCCTTTTCCGTCTGGGCAGGCTTCGCGACATCAAGGGACCGGGGCTGATTGTTATCATTCCCGGCATTGATAAAATTGTCCGGATCGACATGCGCACCATTACCATGGATGTCCCGCCGCAGGATGTCATTACCAAGGACAACGTTTCCATCAAGGTCAACGCGGTGGTTTATTTCCGGGTACTGGACGCCAACGCCGCCGTCGTGAATGTGGAGAATTATCTTTTTGCCACGTCCCAGCTTGCGCAGACGACGCTTAGGAGCGTTTGCGGCCAGGTGGAGCTGGACGAAATTCTGACGGAGCGCGAAAAGATCAACCTGAATATTCAGGAAATTCTGGATCGAAGCACGGATCCCTGGGGAATCAAGGTGTCGCTCGTGGAAGTGAAGCATATTGACCTGCCCGAAGAGATGAAGCGCGCGATGGCCAAGCAGGCCGAAGCCGAACGCGAAAGACGGGCGAAGGTCATCAATGCGGAAGGAGAGTTCCAGGCCGCGCAGAAGCTGATTGAAGCGGCCGCCCTGATGGGAACGCAGCCCATGTCGCTGCAGCTTCGTTATTTGCAGACCCTGAATCAGATTGCCGCGGAAAATAATTCAACGACGGTGTTTCCGATTCCGATCGATTTGTTCAAGCCTTTCCTGAAGCTGGCGGAAAAATCGTAAGCGCGCGCAAAGGGGAGCCATCCCCCCGCCGCTCAAAAAATACATTTTATTGAAGGAGAAGGATATGCCTAACGAAAAGCGAAACATTCTTACCGGCGGACTTATTTTAATCACCCTGGGGGTTTTGATCTTTATCAGCAAAACCACTTCCTACAGTTTCGGTCAGACCTGGCCGATTCTGCTCATCGTCATCGGCATCACCACGCTGTTTTACAGTATTCGGGCCGTCGAAGGCTGGTTTGTCGCCACGGTCGGCGTTATTTTTCTCATCATCGAACTGTACGGGTTTGATTTATACAAGTACTCCCAGTACATTCTGCCGGTGATCCTGATTGTGCTGGGCGTCTTTGTTCTGCTGAAGCGCCGCAAACGATAGAAACCCTGTTGCGAAAAAAGCACTTGCCATGCGCTTTCAGCAAAAAAAAGCTCTGGTTCTCAGCGATTTTGACGGTACGATTTCCCGGGTGGATGTAGGAGACGGCATTTTGGGCCGGTTTGCCCAAAAATGCCGGGAAGCCATTGACCGCGAGGTTGTCAAAGGCAACATGGGATCGCGGGAGGCGTATGAAAAAATTGCGCCGATGGTCCGGGTCGATGCCGGACGTCTGCGCGCTTATGTTTTGAAATGCTCCGCCATCGATCCCTTTTTTGTCCGGTTTTATCGTCTTGCCGGGAAAAAAGGGGTGGATGTCAAAATCGTTTCGGACGGGCTTGATTTCTACATTCGGGCGATCCTGGAGAAACACCGGCTGGGAGAGATCGAATTTTATTCCAATACCGTTGTGTTCGGTGAGAACGATGCCCTGACCTTTGACTTTCCGCGGGCCAATGCCTTGTGCGGCCGCTGCGGGACGTGCAAGAGCAGAATTCTTCATGAGCATCGCCTGATGTATGAAAGAATCATCTATGTCGGCGACGGCCATTCCGACATCTGCCCGTCCCAATACGCGGACCTGGTTTTTGCCAAGGGCGAGCTTTTGAAGAAGTGCCGGCGGGAAAGCGCCGTTCCCTATCGCGCGTTTCATGATTTTCGCGAGGTTTCGGAGTATCTGAAGAAAAACGTTTAACCAAGCGGCGCGCCTTTCGGGGAGCCGACCGGGAGAAGAGATCATGAGCATTTCAAAAAAAATCAAGGCATCCATGTCACAGTCGTCACTGATCCGCAAAATGTTTGAAGAAGGGAACCTTCTGAAAAGCAGGCACGGACACGACAAGGTCTATGATTTCAGTCTGGGCAATCCCAACGTGGACCATCCGCGCGAATTCAAGAAGGAGCTGATTCGCGTCGCCCGCCAGGAAATCATCCTCAAGCACGGCTACACACCCAACGCCGGCTACCCGGAAACCCGGCGGGCAGTCGCCCAAACGATCAGCCGGTCCATCGGCCTGAAAATGGATGCCGATCACATTGTCATGTCCTGCGGGGCCGGCGGCGCGCTCAATGTGATTCTGAAGTCGATTCTGGATCCCGGCGACGAAGTCCTGATCCTCAAGCCGTTTTTCGTCGAGTATCCCTTTTATATCGAAAACTACGGCGGGGTGGTAAAGATCGCGGACACACGCCCCGATTTTTCTCCGGATCTGGAAGCGATTGCCCGGATGATCACCCGACGGACCAAGGCGCTCATTCTCAACTCGCCCAACAATCCGACCGGCCGGGTGTACAGCAAAACGAATATTGCCGGCCTGGCCCGGCTGCTGAGAGAAAAGGAGAAAAAATACAGCAAGGCCATCTATCTCCTTTCCGACGAGGCATACGCGCAAATTCTTTACGATGGCATTCAACTGCCTTCCGTTCTGACGGCTTATGCCGACAGCATCGTCGCGTATTCCTACTCCAAAACCCTGTCGCTGCCGGGCGAAAGAATCGGCTACATCGCAGTAAATCCGAAAATTCACGAGGCGGACGACCTGATCCGGGCGCTGATCCTGTGCACGCGGATCATGGGATTTGTGAACGCCCCGGCCCTGATGCAGCGCATCGTGGCCAATCTTCAGCACATCACCGTGGATGTAAAGATCTATCAGAAGAAAAGGGATTTGCTCTGCGACGGCCTGGCCCGGGCGGGATACAAATTCATCAAACCGCAGGGCGCTTTTTATCTGTTTGTGAAAAGTCCGGTTCCCGATGATGTGGCGTTCGCGCAGAGGCTCGTTCAGAAAAATATTCTGGTGGTCCCCGGAAGCGGCTTCGGCGCGCCGGGCTACTTCCGCATCGCCTTTTGCGTCGATGACGCGACCATCCGGAATTCCATGAAGGGCTTCGCCGCGGCCATTCAGGAATGCCGGGGCTGAGACCCTGCATTTGGCACTCATGGCGCCGACCAACGTAGGGCGGGTCGCTTGTGACCTTCAGGTTATCATACCCGCCGAACCGACATGCAAGGTCCATTTGGCGCACCTAAAGGTGCGCCCTACATAAAAAACTGTCAAAAGACGGAAGCTGTTCCTCGTGTTTTTGTCGAGCGCTCTGATTACAGCATATTTCCGATTTCCTGAATCAGTTGATTCAGGCGTTTGGGTGAAACAGGGTAGGGGGTTTTCAGCTCCTGGGCAAAAAGAGACACCTTGTATTCTTCGATCATCCAGCGCAGTTCATCCGTCTTGTTTCGCTTTTCCTCCGATGCGTCGGTGTCCATTGCGCCTCGGATTTCCTGAAGTTTAACGGCGTAAGTCGCCGCCTGGCGCAATTTCGATTCCGTGGACGCCAGGTTCAGGCTTCCCCGTTCGGCCCGCAGAAAGAGAGCTTTCAGGTAGCGGGGCAGATGGCGCAGACGGTCAAAATCGCAGTGCAGAATGAAATCTTCGGGGACCAGGACGTGTGCTTCCGCCAGGGTCGCCTGCAGAAACTCGGCCAAGGGCGGATGCGGCCGGTTTTTGAATATCAGTTTTTGCAGGCCGTCGTGAGTTTCGGCAAAGCTTCGAAGAACCGGGGCGATGGCCGCGACGACTTCCTGACCGTAAGAAAGGATCTTCGGCCGGACCTCATCGGCATGCTTCATAAACTCTTTCGGGCTGCGCCAGGAGCGCCGGAAAAGATCTCTTTTCACCCGCTCCAGAACGGATCGTTCGACCTGCCGGGGGCTGCCCAGCAGGGACGCCTGCTCTTTGAGTTCACCGCCAAGGGAGATGTTTTTTTTCAGTTGCTTGATCCTGTCCTCGAAATGGATGGCATAGAGAGCGGCTACACCGGCAGCGTGGACGGCCGCGGCTTCCCGGGGGTCGGCAAAAATCCGCAGATGAACGGCTCCTCCCTGATCCTGAAGCGCCGGATAGGCTAAGCCGGTCACGCCATGCTTTCCGGCAATCTCAACATTCTCGGGCAGGTCTCCGAAATCCCAGCTTGTAAGGTTCTCCTTTTCCCATTGCCTCCGGCAATCCTCCAAAGAGGTGCGCCGGATCTCTTCGGTCAGCTCCCGTTGCAATTCTCCAATGTCGCGGCTGCTTCGGATTTCACTTCCCCGGTCGTCGATGACGCTGTAGCGGATCTGCAAATGCGGCGGCAGTTTTTCCGGCGCCCAGAAGCCGGCCGGCACCGTCAAATGATATTCATCGAATAAAAACCTGCTTAACGCCAAAGGCAGGGCCTGGTCTTCACCGGCGGTCTGCCGGTTGAACCGTCCGGCAACCTCAATCAGGGGAGGAAGATTCCGGCGGATATTTTTGGGCAGGGATTTTAGCCAATGCAGGGCCTTCTCTTCCCGCAGGGACGGCAAATGCTTTTCGATGTTTACCGGGGAGGCTCCGGCGATGAGGCCCAGCGGCATGCGGACGGTCACGCCGTCGCCCGCGCGCCCCGGCTCAAACTTGTAGCGGCAGGGCAAGACGGCATTGCCCATCCGGATCTGATCCGGATACCGGTTCAATTCATCGAGGTCGGGTCCGGCGGCAATCAGGTCTTCCTCCCGAAAGCGCAGAAAAGCATCGCTCCCTCTGTCTTTGATGAGTTTCTGCAGGGAACGGATATCGGAAAGAAGCGGCAGACGCTGTTCATAAAGGCCGGCGATGGTTTCTTCATCGGCGGCGATGCCGCGTTTGCGCAGCTTGTCTTCCATCGTTTTGACTTTTTCCCGCAACGACAGGTTGTGCTCTAAAAAGGGAAGTTTGCGCCCGGTCTCTCCCGTGACCAGCGCTTCACGAATGAAGATTCTCCATGCTTCCTCCGGGTTGATCCGTTCATAGGCGACGCTTCTTTGCTCCACGATGGTCAATCCGAATAAAACAACTTTTTCCAGGGCAACCACCTGCCCGCGGCTTTTTTCCCAGTGCGCCGCCCAGTGCTGGCAGCGGCAGTGCTCCCCGCCCAGCTCTTCGAGCCACTCGCTTTGAATGTTGGCCGCGTTGCGGGCAAAAACCCTGGAGGTCAGGCTGATTTCCGCGGCGACGATCCAGGGCCCGCCCCGGTTGAAAAGACCCGAACCCGGATACAGCATCACCTCGCGGCTTTTGGCGGCCGTGTAAAAATTTTTTTCTTTCTTTTGCGCGATGTTGGAAAGATAGCCGCTCAGGATCGAGCGGTGGATTTTGTCGGAAACCTCCTGGTCGATTTCGGCTCTGACGGGTTTTCGCCGCGATATCGCGCCCGCTTTTCCGCCGAGAATGTCCAGAATCTGCGAGTAAACGTCTCTCCATTCCTCCATCCGCCGGTAAGATAGAAAATGATCGCGGCAGAATTTGCGCCGCTGTCCCTGCGGCTGCATTTGCTCAAAATAGTCCGAATACCGGTTCCAGATCTGCAGGTAGGCGAGGAAGTCCGATTCCGGATGCGCAAATTGCGCGTGCGCGGCCGCCGCCTGATCTATCTTGTCGTAGGGCCTTTCGCGGGGGTCCTGGATGCTCAGAGCCGCGGCGATCACGGCGATTTCACGGACGCAGCCGTTCTTTTGAGCTTCGATGATCATCCGCGATACCCGGGGATCAAGCGGGAACTGCGCCATGGTCCGGCCGATCGGAGTCAGCCGGTATTGCCCGGCTTCCCCTTCGTTTTGGTCGCGGCGGATCGCCCCCAGGTCGCGCAGGGTATCGACGGCGTCGCGTAGGCTTTTGGGCTGCGGCCGGTCAATAAAGGGAAAAGAGGAGATCAACCCCAGATTCAAAGACAGCATGCGCAGCACCACGCCGGCCAGGTTGGAGCGCAGAATTTCCGGCGTTGAATAAACAGGCCGCGAGGCCAGATTTTCCGGGGCATACAAGCGGATGCAGATGCCGTTCTGAACGCGGCCGCAGCGTCCTTTTCTCTGCTCGGCGCTGCTTTGAGAAACGGGTTTGACCGGCAGGCCGGTGGTCTGACTGCGGGGGTTGTATTCCAGCATGCGGGCCAGGCCCGAATCAATGACATATTTGATGCCGGGAATCGTCAGGGACGTCTCCGCAATATTGGTTGCGACAATGATTTTCTGCCGGGGGGAGGGCTGGAAAACCAGTTTCTGCTGTCCGGAGGAAAGCCTTGCAAACAAAGGCAAAACCAGGCCGGAACAGCGCTTTGCGAGGCGTTCGCAGGTTTCGCGGATGTCCTGCTCCGTGGGCAGGAAAATCAGAATGTCCTCAAAGCGTCTTTCCCGCTGCAAATCTTCCACGCAGGCCACGGCTTCGTCGACATAGGTCGTTTCGCCCTTTTCCTCTTTGGCCGGGTCCAGCGGCCGGTAGCGGACCTCCACCGGATACATCCGGCCCGAGACTTCGATGACCGGGGCCCCGTCAAACGCCTCGGCAAATTTGGCGGTGTCGATCGTGGCGGACGTGATGATCACCTTCAGGTCTTTTCTTTTTTGCAGCAGGCTTCGCAAATACCCCAAAATGAAATCGATGTTCAGGCTGCGTTCGTGCGCTTCATCGACGATGATCGCATCGTAGGCCAGCAGATTCCGATCCCCGGGAGTTTCCGTAAGCAGGATGCCGTCGGTCATGACCCGGATCAGGGGCTCCGCCGATGTTTTTTCTTCAAAGCGGATTTTATACGCCACGGCCTCGCCGCAGTCCTGGCCGAGCTCGGATGCGATGCGCGCCGCGATGCTGACGGCGGCAATCCTCCGGGGCTGCGTCAGCCCGATGACACCCCGCAGGCCCAGCCCAGCCTCCAGACACATCTTGGGGATCTGTGTCGTCTTGCCCGATCCGGTTTCGCCGGTAATGATGACCACCTGAGAATTACGGATGGCATGGACAATGGCCTGGCGTTTGGCGCAGATGGGCAGTTCGGGAGGAAAATTCAGCGCGGGAACGGACTGTCGCCGTTTTTGCACGCGGCGGCGCGAGGCGTCCATCCGGCTTTGCAGCCGGGAGGCGGCATCGGCTCCGGGGGCGGGGCGTCCACCCGGAGAGGCATTCGCGATTTGCAGCGATTGCAGCAGACGATGGTAATCGGCAATCATGATGTCGCGCGCTTGGCGCTCCACCAGGCGAATCAGCCGGTTATGGGGATGGTCTGAAGGCAGCATGATTCCCCGTCATCACCGGCCGTCAGCGCCGCCAGCCGAAATCGAGAGCCATGTCCTGGGGCGCTTCCAG
>CAZVGQ010000003.1:0-29054 GCA_964626775.1 uncultured Smithella sp.
CCAGATTGCACAGGCTGGAGGCGGGCTTTAACAGCAGCGATATCGATTCGGGGGCTGAGCGATTGTTCATGAATTTCATAATTCCCTGAGTGCCGCAGAACCACTAATGATTTACGTGCCTTGCTCTTGTCGTCTTTACGCATTATTTATCTAAAATTGGTATTTTAGCAGGGATATCTTCTTTTTTAATTCTGTTTTCAACGACGGGTGGATTAACCTCAAAGCAGTCGGCAATCTCAATGGCAATATATGACCAGATGTCGTCCGGAATCGTTGAAAGTTTTTTAAAGTCTTTTTTATGCTTGGCAACGACTGTTTTACAAGTCTTGATCAATTGCTGGGTAGGCACAAGCAATTGGCTGGCAAACCACTCCCCTTGTGTTTCGAACCAGCTAATCTCATCTGCCGGCATTGAAATTCTCCAGCGAACATATTCTTCTATAGACTTAAATTCCACTTCCCCATAACATGCCCTGTGCAAAACATAATGCCCCAGCTCATGAGCCAACGTGTAGCGGTATTTTTCATTGAATTGATTATATTGCACTTCATCGATGTAGATGGTTGTAAGGTCGTAGCTCAAAAAACCGTTTAATCCATGATCTTTATAAAGTCGCGGGAAGGGAAATATATTGAGTTCTAATTTCAACTCAATAATTTCCTCAACAGGTATGGGAATACCTTGGGAGTGATGATACTGTTTAAGGAATGTTTCAGTTTGATTGCCAATTTCAGCATAGCTGTAATAGGGGCATTTAAACATCAGCGAAGTTCCCGTTTGATAGATTTAATGAGCTTTTGCAGTCCATCTTCATCAAGTTTTTTATTTCTGATCGTTCTGAATAACACCGGCAACGCGGTCATCAATTCCTGATTCGATACAACATCATCCGGCAGCCTTCCGGCGCTGGTTATTGCCAGATCGCAAAAATTCAGCCAGTCTTCCGATCCTTCTTTGATGCCAAGCGCTGTTGCATACTTCAAAAGCATATCTTTTGATTGCGGTGGCTGAAATAATCCCCTTTCGATCTTGCTGATATTTCCCGGATCAAACCCGTTTATCCGGCAAAACTCCCTTAACGTTAGGCCGTTGCTTATTCTTTTTGCCTTGAAAAATTCTCCAAACGATTTGGATATGGCCATTCTTATCACCACCTTTCTGTTGTGGCAATTTTACAACAGTTTCACTAAAAGTCAATAGCCGATATGTAATTGGGCTTTTCCCCGAATGCACCGAAATCATTTCCGTTGCTTATCGTTGTAAGACAGCCGCTTTTGCAGGTGTGCGACAACGGCATCATACACGTGCTGTTGCCCGATATAGCCAAAGCCTTGATGACCGACCCGGCGACTCCCGAGGTCGATAAAATCGCCTGGGGTAACGGCACTATCCTTCCCGCGGTCCTATATGCGATTTAGTACTTTAGAATCGATACTTTACAGGAAGTCCCTGAATAAATTTTTGTAAGGGGAAATCGCATCTTTTTCTTACAAAAACAAGCGCATATACGAAAGCAGAAGCTTTTTAGGATAGCTACGTTGAAGCGCAATCTGTTGTTTCTTCTCCTGTTCAAACCCAGAATACCAAACAGTCATGGGGGCCGGTGCAGCTCTATATCGTATTGGCTCGCTTGATAACTTATTACAACTGTTTGAACCCTGCCTTTTCAAGGCGTTGCAGGCAAAATGAGCAACATTTAAGTTTTTGACCAAGAACGGTCCGCTTATATTGTCCCGGCTCCGTAAGGGCCTCGATGATCTTCCATATACGTTCCCCTCTTTCCGGCAATCCGTCGATTATGCTGGGTCTGCAGATCCTATGATCGAAAACAATATGCACCTTTCCGCCTTTAGCGACTAACGCACCTTCCGACAGAATCAAATCTTTACCCTTGGTTCCTTTGGCGAGCATAAATCCTCCAAGAACCAGAATGCTTATTAATACCTCATGCTCTTAATCAAATCATTCTCAGTGCAGTACGGGATAAACAATTTTTCTCTCGCCCGTGTAACAGCCACATAGGCCAGCTTCCGTATTTGCTCTTCCGACCATCGGTTTCCCGGCCCCAACCAGTCTAACCCCAGCACAAAGACGCAGGCGTAATCAAGCCCCTTGAGGCTGTGAATCGTTGAGAGCGTTATGTTGTCGGTCGTCACATCGTAGGACCGCTTCGCCCGGTAGTCCTCTGAAATCCAATTGTGCAGGATGCCCTTGCCCTCGAGGGTCTTAATCACAAGCCGGGGCAGGTGCATGGCGGTATCATGCTCCGGTGACCGCATGGTGTAAATCACGGCAATCTCCGACAGGGGATAGCCCTCCTCATTTGCCAGCATCCGGATTTGGCTGGCTACCCAAGCGGCAATGGCGTCGTAATCGGAAAATGATCTGATTGCCGGCATCGGCCCGTGTGTTGCCTCAAAGATCTCCGGGAACAACTCTGCCTGATGACCTTCAAGGTGAGATTCCTGGTCACCCTCGATAATCCTTCTCGCAAAATCGGCGATCTCCTTTGTATTGCGGTAGATCCACAACAACCGATGCACCCGGCCACGGGCATGTATGCCGACCGCCTTCCAAGACGACCGCCGCTCATAGATATTCTGATTCTCATCCAGGGCGATAGCCAGATGATCCGTCTTCGGATTTAGAAGGGCCGTGACTACCTTGAGCATGACGTCGGAAAAATCCTGGCCCTCGTCGATCAGGATCGCATCGTACCGAAAATCGCAGGCGGACAGCTTCTCCAAGGTATCCTGGATGACCATTTCATAATACTCCGAGTCCGCCTTTTCATATGGAATGTCTTCTCCCGTAATTTTTGCGCAGAGCTGAAAGAAGTGACAAACCTCAACGCCATCCTTCCCAAGGGGAACATGTTTATCGGCGAGAAGACGGCGGATATAGTTGACGAGCGTGATGTTATAGCAAACAAAGAGAATGTTACGGATGGCAGGATTGTAATGCCTCAGAAGACCGGCACGATGAACCAAGATGAGCGATTTACCGCTACCCGAGGGTCCGATGATAATGCGGTGGCCGGCACTGTACTGTCGTGCAATGCTTTCCTGGTTATGATCGAGAAGCATCAGGCGACGGGTCGAGTCAGCCCTCCTCTTTTGAGCATCTCGATCCGGCAGTTCAATCCGGACGACAGGAAAAATCAATTGCCGCAAGTGGTTGAGTTCCCTTCCTGTCAGGGAGTAGCGAGGCTTGACCACGATCAAGCGCTCAAGAGCATCCTGGAAACACCGCCCGGTAGGATCTTCACAAATGGGTGACTGGGGGTGGAGATCATCCCAGAAGAATATTCGCTCCGAAGGAATAATCCGGTGAAGCCCCTTTTGTTCATACTCATGCTTATTGATGTTCGGAAAGACAATGCCGCCGTTGACCGTGACCTTGACTTGATCATAAGAGTGAGCATCTTTCGCGACCAACTGCCCGTCTTTCTTGATCTTGTCGAGGATTTCACCGAAATACTCACGGATCTGCCGGATAGGGTTCTTTAGCGAGATCTCCTTTCCCGCGTGATAAAGGATAAAGAATTGGGGATCAGCCGAAACAATTTGATCCAAGCCCCAGTCTTTGACTTCGAATATGATTAGACCAGCATCCTGGGAAAATAGAATGAAATCCGGCTCACGCCCGGAGATATCCGGCTGGTACCAGGCAATGTACTTGTCATCCGGCTTGGCGAAACGCTGAAGAAAGCGATAAAAGATGCCCTCGCCGGTGGTGGTGAAGTCCTGAATGTCGTCAGGGATCATCGTGGCCATCGATTATCCTTCTCATTGTTGCCGATGACTTTTCCTCATTCTTTGATTCTCTTCACACCCTCAATCTATTCGTCGCTAAGAAAGCCTTGACCGTATTGAATGCGTTGAAAAAGAGGGGGGTTCCTGAAAACGACAGTGGACTTACCGGTCCAATGGTCATAAAGGAATACTGGCGGCTGCTGATGTCAAATGCAGAATGCGGGTCACGGAAAAGCTGATATAGATCAAGCGCTGTACCGGATGATCCTACTAATTGACGTAAAGCTTGAAATTCCTGGCCTAAGCCAAGGCCGAATCCAAAAAAGAAAATCCTCAATTGCTGAATGATCTCCATGTGGAGACTCGAAAGTGTTTGACTGATGAATAACCAACCGAGGCCATACTTTCGCGTGGTCCTCGCTGCATCGATAAGAATCGATCGGACTCCTCTCGATGCATTATCTTCACTCGGAATATCCCGAGGAGCAAGGCGATGAGCTTCATCAATAACTACAAGTGCGTTTAGATTCGTACCTTCCTTATAAAAATACTCAGCTGTCTGATTAAGCCCATCCAACAATCTTTTTATAACAAGGGCTTGAATCGTATCATTCCAAAATAACCCTTTGGCTTGTTCTTTTGAAAGATCCACAATGAGCATAGGCCTTCTTTCTGCTTCAGGATTAAGGAGCCACGCCAATGCTTTATTGACGGTACGTGCCTTTGGCCGATCTTCACGAAAGAGTTCCGTGACAGGCGACCAATAATCACGGAAGAATTCTTCGGGATCAGATTCTGCGAGAGTCGAATTGAAGCGTTCCCTCGGCCCTTCAGATCGGTAAAATACCTTTTGCACTTTATCCTCGGCAAGCATCCTCCAGGCTTTGTAAAAGGATTCCCGATCGGAAAGGTCTTTTAGATTTACCCTGGCTTTTTTGAGTCTATCGCTTAGGATTTTGCATGCAAGTTCCCTGTTTTCAGTCTTAGGAATCGTTAATCTTTCAAAAAATAAAGATTCGTAGAGAATCTGTTCAAAAAGTTCCCACCGATCCAGAACTAAATCACGAACCGTCATTACATGACTTTCCTTACCCATATTTTTAACCAGTTTATCAATGGGCAAAGGAAACTCACCCACCGTGCTCCCGCCTTTCATTTCTCGTGAAAATTCTCCCTGCGGGTCGATAACCAGTAAGGCCATCTTCGGATACCGCGCATATGCCATCAGGATCATCTTGGCCAGTACAGATTTACCGGAACCTGTCTTTCCGAAGATGCCGATGTGATAGGCCTCGCCTGCCCCGTCAGGTCCACGATCGAAATGTTTGAACCAGAGGGGCAATTTGGGAATTGAGCCATATACATTGCCCAAATAGAAAATCTGATCTCGGTATGGACTTAGAACTTCGTCAAGTATTTCATCAGTCACGATATGGATCGGTGTTCCTGTTGACGGTACGGTACCCAATATGCTGGGCTCATAGCCTGCAGCGCCGCCCTGCCTAAACACAGCACTGGTGACCATTTGTCCCAAGTGGGTGTCCTGACGTTCGCTTACCGGATCGACTCTCCCGCGTTGCCTGATTAAGCTTCGCATAGTGGGGTCTTCATGCCAAATATTGCGGAGCTGGATTTCTGTTATTTGTCCCAAGGCATAATGAGACGCTGAGTCTTGAAGGAAACGAAACAAAGCCAATTCGCCAACCAGCTTGCGAGTAACTGCAGAACCTAGGATATCGATAGCCAATTGGGATGTTGAAGAAGGAGAACCCACGACCCCCAGACGTTCTGTTTGGTCGACCAATGAATTAAGATCCTTAGGCGTTGTCATATCGTCATTTCCTCCCGGATTCGCTGCGATAACCGTGCATAGCAAAAATGATATCTCCAATCTTTCCTGGATATTTTTCTGAAATACGTTGGGTCGTTACCTGACGAAATGCGGGAATGGCCCGTGATAACGATTTAACCGTCCTGTCGGCAAGATAGATGGGGTATGGTTCCAACATGGAAGAGGTTGCGCATTGATGCTTGATCCCTTGAAGAATAATCGCAAGACGGTAGGCATTCGATGCAATGACAGCAGGGATCTCTATCCGTAAAGCAGGTATCCATTCGTGCGGCTTATAATACAGGATAACCACTTGCTCCAATCTTAGAACGATCTCCTCTGCGAGTTGTGCCGCGCGTTCCCTAACGGCCGCCGGCAGAGATGAGGTGTAAAGGTGCCACTGTTGTTCAGGTTGCTCCATTCGCCGGGGTTGGGTGAATTCACCGGGGGATAACAGGAAGGTTAAAATCCCCCTATCATCATACTCTGCTGGCCATCCTAATTCGGTGCCGATCTCTCGCCGCGTTGAATATTTCGGAAGTCCGATATAGTTCTTATCAGTCCTGTCCGAACGAAGTATCGCCACGTAGGCCTCCAGGAAACTGGGAACCCGCTGTATGAAATCCTTAGAACACTGCAAGGACCGTGTCTCGGAGGCCTTGCTGATAGCTTGGTTGAAATAAATAATCGGAAGTGTCAGGGATCCATCAATCATGATTACATCGTGTGGCGCCTTGTTTGCCAACAGGAGTTCACTTCCGATCATGATCGCACGAATGATAGTGGATGTATCCGGGTGGTGTGTTTCAGATTTTATATACGATAGATGCGTCGGCTGATCCCAATGGCGTTTTTCTGATGGAGGCGTAAGACCTTCAACCGCCACCGCTGCCGCGGCAATCAGATCCGCAGTTAACAGCCGTTCAATACCGTAAGATCCGTCGGTGGCGCACGTGGTAGGCTGTGGCGGATATCCAAGCGACGAATCATGCCTTACGATATCTGCATCCGCGAGGTTTTTCCGGAACGCTTCTTTATCTTCCTTTACTTTCTTGAACGTTTCGAGAAGCGCTTCGCTGACCTCAACCGTCTGGCCTATTAATTCCTCGACCAAAGCCGCAGGAAGATCGACAAAAGGGGTTTCATCTGACATCATACTCTCCAGTCTCCGCCTGCTTCATCCAAAGCGCATAGGAAGATACCTTAAAATCGAGATACCTCTTATCCCGCTCCGCCCGTCCAAGAAGCCATCTCTCTTTGAAATAATTAAATATTCTTTCTGCAGGCATATTGTACCATTGAACACGTCGATGTCTGCCGTTTAGAAATTCCTTCGTATTGCGCGCCAAGGGGATTACAAAAACTTGTCTGTTTACCCTATGATAGATCAATTCTCCAGGCAGCCCTATGAATTTGAGGACTTTTCTGACAAGCTCACGACGATTACGAAATCCCGTGCCCCACGAAGACTGTTTCGCTGTAGGTTGGCAATGTCTTCTCGCAAAATCGGTGAAATCGGCATAGAGCCCATTAGAAAAATGAAATTCTCCTGATCCTGCCGTATATCCGAGAGGGTAAAAGATCTTTCTCCCATCGAAATCCATCCGATTATAGATCGACGAACGTCCAAGTGCAGAAGTGGTTGTGATAAGAACGAGACGCCCATCGCTGGCTTCCTGTTTGATCACGGATGTGCTGTTTCTGTATTTCCTCCTGAAGGCGTCGCGGACTTCATTGCTGGCAACGAGCATTGCGACAAGTTTACCGCATAGCAGGGATGAATATGGAGGAATCGCTCCTAGTAAAAATGCGTCCATGACGTGCCTGAGTTTCGTTCTCCTTTGTTCCTTGTCCCACCCGATCCAGTGATCTCGTGCCGCCAAACTGAAGACAGGGTCGCCAAGACCAAAAAGACCGATCAGTTTACCGTTGTAATCATCGAAGACCAAGAACCTTAACCGCCTCCCATAGCCGGAAGATACGGGGATGCTCCAGTGATGAGATGCATAGCGAAACAACAACTCATTTTCCGTTTCCGGCTTAACCTCCACGAGCCGTGGCTTTATTTTATCTGGTTGAACATCGGTCCCATTGGCAATGTAAGTCAAAAGCCTTTGTTCATGCGATGCAAGTCCTTTTCGAGATTTCTCACGCCTGGTTTTTACCGCTTCCGTATGAAGACGACGCAGCCCTTCTTTGGCAAGATTTTCAGGAAGAGTAATACGGCCGCCGTCCAAGATGAAGCCCTGATTCTTCAAAGAGGCTATCACCTTGTCTCGAAGGTCTTGGATTTCATGTTCCGACGCATCAGCGGCCGTCATTCTTTGCCACCTTCTGCTTATCGCTGATATACGAGAGCAAGTCTGCAAGGCTTTTCCGCATTGGCCCCATGAAATCAACTTGATTCACTCGAAGATATCGCCATTGCTCTCCCGTCTTTTCTGAAATCTGCCTGCACCAAAGATCGATTGCCTGATCCTTACTTTTCGTATCTTCCCAGACCCGCCCTTTGGTTTCGACAATCCAGTTAATCTCTCCTGCCGCAGTCTTCTGTACGAGTACCCAGTCAGGATGATAGAAGCCGATGGCGCCGCTCGGTTTCAGATAGTCCACCCGGAACTGCGTGCCGGACTCACCCTGCTCAGTGGTGCCGAGGGCGGCGAATCTTTTCACATCGGAAGCATTGTCGAGAAACTCGGCAAAACTACGCTCAAAATCGTTATAGGTGGCCACATAGTTGAAGATAGTTTTCTTTGCCGTAAGCGGCGGGAGGTTCCGCCTCCAACTGAAAGGCTTCGTTTCCGATAGCCTGAAATCGGATCGCTCAAATTCGATGGAACGGCGATCAATCGTCAACTCTGCGATCTTGCGGGCGAGATATTTGGCAATTCCCTCCTGGATTTCGAGCCGTGTAAGGTGCGATCGGACACGCTCACTGTCCAGATCCACCTTGCAGCCGAAACAACGCATGGCCACATAGCCTCTGACCGACGGGTACAACTCCGCAAATCGGTTGGGAAGCTTAGCCCGGTCAATGACCTTGTTGGTGATGGAGCTGAGGAGCGTCTGGGGCGATGGCGGTTCGCCGGCGGCAATATCCTCCTGGTGAACCTCTGTCTCCGTCGTGGCGAATTCCATTTTCAGCTTGACCCGGTAGATTTCCTCAAGGTCCTCCTGCTCAAAAACAGGTTCAAGCTTTTCAACCCTCAATTCTGAAATCTTCCGGATGTCGTGAACGAGTCGCGGCTTGGTAATCGGGATCGCAATGTCGTAGGCGCTCTTCTCCTGCACAGGCTCAATGATGATCGGTCTTGGCGGGTCGGCCTTGGTGGTCTTTACACCAACGCCCTCCGCTTCGAGCTGGGTGCGCAGCACGCTGAGCAGGTTCCTAGTGCCGAGGACCTCCAGCGTCTGGGTTCGATCAGGTCCGATTGCAAGAGGCATCAAACGCAAGCCCCGGCCGATTACCTGTTCGGGAAGAATCTCAGCCCTTGCTGTAAAAGGCCGCAGGCCGAGCACCACAGTTACGTTGCGCACGTCCCATCCCTCGCGCAGCATCATGACGCTGACGATGGCCTTGATCTTATTCGTATCAATATCGCGGGCGACTTCGCGCGCCTTTTCGAGATCACTCTTGGTCACCTCACCCTCGGAGTCGGTGTGAATGACCAAAACCTCTCCTTCTTTGAAACCGAACTCTTTTGTTTTCCAAAGGTACTCGCCCAGTGCGTCGGCGTAGACATTTTTCTCGGCCATGATGAAGAGCACGGGCTTTGTGTTGAGTTTCTTGTAGACGCTCCAGTGATCCTTCCAGCGTTGCACGGCGGCGCGCAACCAGTAGCCGTATTTCTCGGCGACGTTTTCTTTGGTTATGCGGTCTGGGTCCTGTCTGGGCTGTTTGGGATCATCCTCCTTGGTCACGATAAGCGGCGCTTTCACGATGCGATCTTCCACCGCCTGAGCAAGGGGATAGTCGCAAACGGTCCAGGGGAAGTACATCCCATTCTGGTCTTTGGGTGTTGCGGAAAAATCCAGCCACAGGCCGAGACCCTTTGCCAGTGTCTGGTGGATCGCAAGAAGGGATTGACTCCATGCAAGATCGACATCGTGAACATGGTGCGCCTCATCGTTCATGACCACGAGATCCTTGAGTGACTTGATTCTTTCCAGCATCGAACGCTGACCCGCGGCGAGATCCTTCGCCGGTTTTCTGCCGAGGAGTGCATCGACCGCATTCGCTGGGGTCCACTCTTTGTCGCGGATCTCGTAGAGCTGGTGGATGTTCGTAAGGAAAAGGTTGCCGGAGGCATCCGGATCGGCGGCCTCGCCTCGCAGGATTACCTTGAAATTCAGCTTTTCCCATTCGGGCGGCACCAAAGGCAGTTCACGGAAGATCCGGTTACTGGCAAAATCTTTTTCCAGCCGTTGGTATACTATGACATTGGGCGCGACAATCAGGATGTTGGTCGACAGCTCAGATTTTGGCACCCGCTTCTTATGGAAATACGACCAGACAGCCGCCATGGCCATCACCCATGTTTTACCCGAGCCTGTGGCCATCTTGAAGGCGAAACGACGCAGATCCTCCGGCGGGAGGTCCTGAGCCCCCTCCCCATCCAACTCCGGCACGTAGCGGCGAATCTGCCGCCGGCCATCCATGGTAGTCTGGAAGACAATGTTGTCCGAAAAGAGATCCTTTCTGAAAACCTCGGCATGAGATCGGATCAGGTCCTTGGCATCACGCTTTCGATAGATCTCAACGAGCCAGATCAGTGTTTCAATCGCCTCGCGTTGGCAGAAATAGTATCGAAAAGGCGCTGGGAAACCGGCAACCTCATGATCCTCCTCGAACCAGTACTCAAAAAGCCGACGTGTGACATCCGATGCCCCTGGGTAACCTTTATCCCGCCAAGCATCCACGGCTGCCCGTATCTTCGATATTAGAAGAAGCTGACTTGGTCGGCGGCCGGATTTATCCTCCCGCCAGCCGGTTGGAACCGCATCATCTTTAACCAGATAGGAGGTTGGCCTCTCCCACGGCCGGCGGTCGGGGATCTCGGGCAGTTCCTTGTCGTAAGCAATGACGGCTTTGGCCATGGCTATTTCACCTCCACATCGAAGGCCTGCGAGGTGTCATTCCCGAAGATATCGATCACCTTAACGAGAATCCGGTACTTGCCGGGCTTTTCATAGGTCTGAGGATCAGAGGCAATCGGCAGTTTGCGTTCTTTGCGGGTGCGATAGGCGACCCAGCCCTGCATGAAGGTGTCGTTGCGAAAATCCCAATCTACCGCCCAGTAGTCGATGTAGTCCGACCACTTTTTCACCTTGTCCCGGACCTCCTCGGGAATCAGCTCGGTGTTGGGAATGACGAAATCCTTGAGCGAGATCTGTACGGTGAGCTTCTTAGGTTTTTCGATCTTCACCTCAAGAAACGCAAGTTCGAAGAAGTGAACATCGCCCTTTGCGGCGGCCTGCTGCTCCATCACCTCGCGGGGAATCTGCAAGAGCAGGAGCTTCACGCCCTTCTTCTTGGCGGCCTCGACCATCAGGTCGTAAAGCCCCATCTCCCATTCCCAACCCAAGACATGCAATTCCTCTTGCTTGAGTCGTACGCACTCATCCACCGCGGAATCGATTTCGGAGATCGTCACCGGGGCATCTACCGCACCGATGTGAATCATGGCCCGGCCCTTCTTGCCATGAATGTGCGACATGCCCGCCACAGGCTGACCACCGTAAAGCTTGAGGATAAAGGCGAGATACTCGTAGAGGGCCTGCTCGGTCACGGTCTTGCCGTTCTTGGCGAAGGTCACCCCCTGCCAGTACTGTCGTTCGTACTTGCCGAGGTTCAAAACTTCGAAGGGCTTGCAGTTCTCGATACCAAGGAGACGTTTACGGGTGACGTGGATTGCCCAACGACCCAGATCACAACCGATCCAGCGACGGCCGAGTTTCTCTGCGACGGCGACGGTAGTGCCGGAACCGCAGAAAAAGTCAGCTACGAGGCTACCAGGATTTGAAGAAACTTCAATGACTCTGCTTAATAGTGATTCTGGCTTCTGAGTGGCGTAATCAAGCCGTTCATCTGCTGCCTTGTTGATTATTGGAATTGTCCACCAATCGCGGGGAGCAACTCCCGGACGTTCTTCGATATAATCTCGGTAGGTAAGACCTGGATATTTTTTTTCATGCTCTGGTGAAAGCCCATCGGCGGCACGAACAGGGCTACCTTGCGTATTGGTGCCCCGTATCTGGTAATGACCCTTTTCATCAACATACTTAAATTTGGATAGCGTAACGTCAGAATAATCTTCGCACGCTTTTTGCCAATTGAACGCTCTACTTATCGATTTCGATTTCGCATAAAAAAGGATAACGTCATGTTTCGGATTGTAGAAGTTTAAGATCCTTTCTCTTTCTTTATAACACCAGATAACCTCATTCTTAAATGCCTCAATACCGAAAATTTCATCGAGCATCAATTTTGCGTAATGAGACACTGTTGGATCCAAATGAAGATATAGAGAGCCAATATCGGAAAGGAGATCTCTGATAAGGAATAGTCTACAGCGTAACATTTCTAAGAATGTTGACAGTCCACCACCCCAAGTATCTCTATAAACTTTTTCTTCAATCAGAGTAGCGGCTTTCTCAAAATCGCCCGTTTCACCAACTTTTGCAGGTCTTAGCCCTTCTTCACCAATTTTATACTTGGCCGAGAAATCCGCACCCGTGGCAAACGGCGGATCGATATAGATCAGGTCAACCTTCCCAGCGAACTTTTCCAGTAATGATCCCATCACCAGAAGATTGTCGCCCCAGATGAGTTTGTTCCTCCAACCTGCCTCGAATGTGTCGCCCTCGTTGCCCTCATACACGTCAAAAAGGGTGCTCTGTATCCCACTCTTCTTGGCCTCGCGGGTGGCACGGCTTTCGTTGACCGTCTCGATAACCTGAAAGGGCAGGTTTACTCGCGGCACTTCCTTGAGGGTGCCTTCCTCATTGTACTTTCCCGGCCAGACCAGCTCGGTTTTTGTAATCTCCATCTTCGCCATCATAATCTCCTATTCTTGTTCATCCTGCAGGGCCAAGGCCATCCAATGGTCATCAAATACGAATTGGTCCACCCGATTTGCCGGGTTTTGAATTCGATGCAAACGGGCATCATCTGCTTCGGCTCTCTCAACTACATACAACCAGAACCGGTCATCCAACTCGGTCGCTTTATCGAATTGTGTCTTGGATAAGACTGCGTTGCCGATTACCCACTGATCAGACAGAGACTTCACTTCGATATAACGTTCAATATCACCCCATTTATCTTTAGATTCAATGTCGTAACCCGGATTCTTGTGGGGCATCACCTTGGGGAAGCGTCCCTTCTTCTTTTCGTATTCGACCACATAACGGATGCCGGCCTCATTCACTTGGCTGCGATGTTCGGCTTTATCAGGATCTTCTTCATCCTCCCCTGATAACGCACCTTCCGGATAGACAATGGATCGCAGGATATTCTTCCTCTTAGCCTTCTTCTTAGGCCCTTTGTCTTTTCGCGGGGCATGTGTGCCTGCGCCGTTTCCTCCTACAGGTGGTTCGATACCGTCACCAACACCCGAGTCACCCCCAGTTTCGGGAACCCCTGCGGGTCCAAAAATCCCCTTCAAAGCTTCCCCTGTTGAAATATCTCCTTCCACTGGTTTTTCGGGACTGCCCGTACCGACTGCATTACCTTGCCCTTCGGAGCTCCCTGGCTGACTTATTTCTCCACCAGTTGCTTCCCCGCCGGCATCGATAGTCTTTCCATCAACTTGTGGGTCAGGGGTTACTTCGGGCGGTACAAAATCGGGCGGCACGGAGCTCCCCAATTCCGTTACCGTTGGACCTTCTACAGGGTTTACATCAATAATATCAAGTGGAGCATATCCCAATTCATCCAAAATCATTTGGGCTGATGCTTCCGAATCTGCGGACAGGACATCCTTTAGGCCGGACGCCAAGAGTCCGGGGTCTCCATCAGGCGCTATGGCCAGGGCGAGTTCACGCGCTATCGAGGTCCAGGGAATAGTGCCATTCCTTCGGACAAAGTATAGAAGCGCTTCATTTCTGTCGCAGAAAGCGGGAACGCTTTCAGGGGGGCTGAACTTATGGGTGTTGAATGCGGCGAGAACAAATTGTATCTTCAGGTCCGCCGTCCGTCGACATTCAAGTGAACTGAGTAGGTTTTTATGGATGATTGTTTCTTTATGGGGTTCGAGCACCCTCTCTATTAAACGTTTTCTGTTGGCGAACCTACTTTCCATCTCCTCATCACGGCAGGGATCGGCAGATTCGAGCAGACGAACCTGAACCGCTTCGCTCAACGGACGAACGCCGGCCGCAGCCATGGCCTGCCATGCGCCTTGCGTACGGGGAATCGAATTATGCTTCAGAAATTCACCGAACTTAGTACCTATGCCGGCCCTGTCTTCAAAAAAGATATGTTCTGGAGGATTCAGAAGATCACGGATATCAGGAATAAGCCGCTTTTTCTCCGCAAAATCATGAATATCCTGTTGAGACACAACCTCCGTCGCCAATGAATCCGTCAGCATCTTCCAACAGGCAAGGCAGACGGTTCTCACGTCACTATCCAAGGCTTTATTGACACTTCCGAATTCTGCAGATATTTCTTGTAAGACCAGCATGGCGTCCTTGGGTCCGGGAGCCTCCCGAACGCCCAACTTACCCAAGAAGTCGTTGTATTTTCTCATTTCCGATGACAATTCATGGCGATACCGGCCAAATGGGTGGTTGCTCCAATATACCTTATCGGGGCTGACATACCTTCCACCGCCAAGATTCAAGCAAGCCTTATCTCGCAATCGGTTGATGATCTGCTCAGTGGCTCTGTCCATCAGGTAGCTGTAAACTTCACGGTTGACGTCTATTCCTTGGGCAGAGCAATTGAGCAAGTGCTTGAGCACAAGGTCGGGACTGGGTTCTGTCTTGACGCCGATGAGGGCAAAGAAAGCGACTGCTGACTGTTGGATTGGCACAGGAATATTAAGAAAGTTAGCCTGTGTAGCAAAGAGGTATTCACGGAAAACGGTGAATGTTTCTTTTGGCTGACACCACTGCGTTTTTTGGCCTTTCACTGGCAGCCAGCGAATCGGTTTAAGGTCTTCAATTAACGCGTCTGGCTCTGTGTCATTCTTATATTTTTCGCCGAGATACTGGCACACATCTGCAATGGTCTTGATCGATGCCTCGACAGGTGGTTCATGGCTCAGATGACGGATGACCTTCATAATGTCAGTCGATCGCGGTTGTCGTGCCACACCCACCCATTCGTAAAAGTCGGCAATGGTTGATCGGTTCTCATCCGGCAGCAGAGCAATGGGCGCAGCATCCCCGAGAATCTTCCGGACGGCTTCCTCGGCGAAATAAACGAGGGTGGGCCTCCGGAATTCCTGATCGGCGCATTCCACAAACGGAAGCGGTTGCAGCGCATTGAGAATTTCGTGGTTATCCTGCTTGAGTTTGGCAAGTTCTCGACTGAGCAGTTTTACCAGCAGCCTTTTTTGTTCCGGGGAAGGCTCGTTGGTACTGAAGGCACGAGGGACATGATCACGAACATAGACGGAGAGGGTCAAGCGATTCGCACCGATCCCCTCCAGGAAGTCCCGTAGGTGTCCGAGCAGTTTTAGATCGACAAAGCTGGAAAAGCCAAGAGGATCCTCAAAATCACCAGGCAATGCCAGTTGTGTTAGCGGATGTAAGCCGTCTGCACCTGCATAGATTGGAAGGGCTGCAAGATCCACCTTCAATGCCGGCGATGCCATTATCTCAATCTTGCGGGTTTCAAACCACTCGATCAATCGGACGTACACATCCTTTGGAAGCAATGGCGGTTCGGGTTGAGCAAACATCGATTTTAGATGCCGGATAGCTGCGGTGCAGGTAAAGCGTGGGCAAAGCTGGACAATTTGAGAATAGTCTTCCCCGAAATCCTCGGCGAAGGGAAATGCCCCACCAAAATGATCGAAAAGAGCGACCGTCTCCGTATCGGCATAAAATATCTGATGCACAGGCCAAAGCGATTTATCTCTTCCGAAAATGACCGCGCACTTCTGAAGATTCTGCTCAAGCTCTCGTTTCTTATCTTTCGATTGTTGCCGGTTTAAGAGGCGAAGAATTTCATCATAAAGCAAGAACAGGCCTGACTCCTGCTGAAGCAGTTCCGGAAGCAAGGAATATTCTATCCTCTCGTCGAATCCGTGATCTTGCAGAGCATCTATGAGATGATCCAATTCCAATCTGTTGATCTTCAGATCTTCGGCATATTTGACCCGATAAACCAGAGATCGTATGTCATGATGGATAATCTCCATATCGAGCATTGCAAAAAGGGGAAGCGCTTCCTCCTCATTATCACTGACGAGGAGAAAGGCCTCCGCTGGTCGGGTCCAGATGCCGCTTTCGGTAAATACCACTGGAGAATCGCACAAGACAGGATGCAGATCGTCCCAAAAGGACCTGAACGAACCATCTCGTTCACCCTTTTGCACTGACTGCGATACAGTGAAAACGGAGACAATCATTTCCCAAAGATATTTATGGCCGCATAAATCTGGCAGTACATGAAAGGATTCCGCCAAGCATTTCGATGCTCCCTCGATAGCAGCACGATTCCAATCCGACTGATAATCATTTGCCATAATGATCTTCTTGCGGTCGGATGAGGTATAGAAATCAGCGTTGATGTGAAAAGGCAATCCGGTGTTTTGTTCTGTCGGTAAACACGCACATAACAAGCCATTTGCAATCAGCTTATCCGGGACGGCAATCTTAACAACATGGGATCGTTTCTCCTCAATCATCCCTTCATTCTGATTCCGAATCCTGGTGGCAGCTTCCTCGAAATCCCCTTCCAGGATGGTCCAGCGAACTTCCTTGCGAGAGTCGACGTCTCTTATAGTCAGTCTGCCTTGATCGAAAAAACGCTCAAGCCGTTTTAGTAATCGGCCATTCTTTTTGATTTCGATGCTGTTTATTTTTTTCAGAAAAATCATGGCTACTGGCAGACTTTTCTGAAGTTCTTCAATTAATGCATCCTTCATTCTTGGCGTGACGATTTCCGCACGCAATGCCTTGCGGATGGCGCTCTTCTTGTCTGTTGCCCATGGAAGAATAAAGCGCGTCCCGGGAAGAGCTGAACGGGTGCAGCGATTACAGCCTGGACATTCCTCGATTCTTTCGTTTTCGCTTGCCTCTTCTTGCAAGATCCAGTGGCGTTTATTGGAGATCAATTCGGGATGGTCTGTGATTTGATAGACGGCGATAAAGCCAATTCCGAAAGCACCAGTGGTATCTTCCTCAATTCTTTTATCGGCACTGGCGATATCCTGGAAACGATGAAAGTCACAGTAATGGTTTTTCTCGGGATCTTGCTTCCATTGGCATGTATCCTCATCAACAGAACCACAATCTGAAAATACCCCGTTGTTATCAACAATTAAGGCGTCTTCACGGATATCGAACACGATGGTCGTGGCATCATGCGCATCATCAGCATTTTGGATCAACTCGTGAGCAAGGGTGGCAAACCCTCTGAGGTCACGAAGCTTGGCTTCCATAAAACCAAGGTGATTGATGCCTCTACGTCGGTATTTTTTGCCAGTTTTGGTCGCAGTCGCCATCAGCGGTTCTTACCTCCCTCTTTGGTACAGAGCGACTTTAGATCACATTCCTTACAGACCTTCTGTTCAGGCTTGCGTTTGACGGCAAAATCCCTATTCAGAATGGACTGAACGACCCCGTCAAAGTGTTTTCCGGCATCCACAACGACCCCATGCTCATAGGGGAACATCATGATGGCGTTTTCCCGTTTCTTTTCAGCCGTCCAATAGATCATCAGACGGTCTGGCCGTTTTTGATCCCGTGTTTCGAGAATATGAGCGTAGATGCAGAGCTGCTTGTAGTAAGAGGCAACGGCATCTTGTTCAGCAGGTCGCGGCTGTGATTTGAAGTCCAAGAGTTCCAGCCCGCCGTCTCCTCCCAAGAGAAGATCGATCTTGCCCGTCAGGATGTATTCATCCTTTTCAACGGAAACGTCAACCTCTGTTTCTAAGATGCGTTTGAAATCGCGTTTGTTCTGGAGAAAATAGTTCATGACCTGGCAGTAGGCTTGATCTTTTTGAACTGGACCGATGGGCCGGAATCCTCTGACCAAAAGGTTCTGATAATTCTGATTGAAAAGATCGCCAATCTTATGCTCGCTCAGCTTGGCCGACTGGCCGTCCATAGCCCAACGGTGAATGTCCTCAATCGTCTGATGGACCAGGCTTCCAAAGAAGTATTCTGCGGATCGGGAAGGCGTAAATTGATAGAATCTGAAAAATTCGTACTGGCGGGGACACGTTTCGTACACTTTAAGATCACTGGTAAAGCTGAAGCTCTTTCTCACTTCCATGCGCTGCCGTAGTGAGAAAGAAAGAGAGTTCAAGAGATTTTGCTGAACGTAAGGCCACTGCGGCAAACCTTGCCAAATAGGGTTAAAGTATGTTTTCGGCGTGCTGGCAGTTGTGAGGGCCAGGATCTTCTCTGCCCTGGAAAAAGCCACATAGTGTAGACGCATACGGTCAAATCCCGTGACCATGGCTTGCGGCTCAAAGGGCGGCCTCCTGTAGTATGGGCCGAGATTTTGATCCAGGTCTTTTGGGGACGAGAGCTGCACATCCAGCGAGCCCACGACGACGACGGGGAATTCCAGCCCTTTCGCCTGATGAATCGTCATCACCTGGACATATCCCTTCGGTATGGGGTTGTCCGGATCTTCGTATTCATTGATGCCACCGGCATGGAGCAGCCGCATAAAGCTATGAAAGAAGTGGAATCGCAAGGGCTCACGGTTTCTGGCGGTGATGACGGTGTAGTGATAGTAGGTTTGAAAGACATTCAGTAGCTGTGAAAAAATGGCCAAGTTTCGCGCAGAATTCTCGTTTGTCACCAATTGGGAGAATGGTGGTTCTGAGAGGAAATGATAAAAATAGTCGGATAGCCGTTCATTGAGGGTTTCTTTGCCCTTGAGGTTGTTGATTTCCCAGGCATACCTTTGGAGGCGTTTTGCGAGGGGATGGGGATCAGGGTAGTTCCGGGCCAGCGCCGTTATGCAATCGTCGATGTATGAAGCAAGTTCCTTCAGGATCTTCCCTGAAATATTCCCTCTTCCTTTGTCATAATAGCCGAGCAAGATGGCGTAACAAGCCGCCATATAACGGACTTCGTCGTTTTCAAAGTAGGCACGGGCTCTCGGACAAAATACGGGAATCCCTTTCTCCTGGAGGGCTTCGATGAAATGCCCGCTATGATCCTGACGAACACTGTGCAGAAGGACGGCGACCTGGCTCTCATCCTCGATGATCTTATGTTTCTTCAGGTAAGAGACAAAATCGGCAAACCGCCGTGCCTGATCCATCCTGTTCTTCCCCCAGATAGCCAACATGGATGGATACCCAGGAAACTTAGTGCGGGGATCAGGAATGATTTTCTTCTTGTAACGAAATCTCTTACCGGTTTGAGATTCCACCCATTCCCATGATCGCATGTATTTGTCATAGGCCTTGATGATGTTTTCGTGAGACCGGTAGTTTATAGATAGAATGACAATATGGCACTTCTTGAAGTGCCGTTCGAATTCCAGAATGTTCCGGACGGTACCTCCCCGGAATCGGTACAGGGCCTGGTCTTCATCGCCCACTACAGCGATGTTCTCGTCCTTGTTTGCTAAGAGAAGTAGGAGCTGTTCCTGAACGTAATTGGTGTCTTGGTACTCGTCCACCATGACATATCGGACCTTGGCGCGGATTTCCCGGCCGATATCGGTATGATCCAGGAGAT
Source organism: uncultured Smithella sp. (assembly GCA_964626775.1). Taxonomy (GTDB): domain Bacteria; phylum Desulfobacterota; class Syntrophia; order Syntrophales; family Smithellaceae; genus UBA8904. Next base: position 19,469 of record CAZVGQ010000003.1, read on the forward strand.
CGAGGAAGATCTTCTGTTGATGGGGAAAATCGATGCGATTATATTCGAAAAGCTTCTGGACATATCTTTCATAGGCGCTGCCGATCATCTGAATGAAAGGCTCGTCAGAGTCCGCCAGGTTGGGAACATCGATCAATTCTTCCGTGATCTTGTTGAAATAGTCCCGACACCCTCTGATAGCGGTCCATTTTGACTCCCAGCGGTCAAAATATTTTTCATCTGTCTCCGGTCCGACAATCTCGGCAAAATGGTCGAATAAGAAAAGCAGTTGCGTCAGATCATCCAGAACTTCGTAATTGTTTCCGAGCGTGGTGCGGTGCCGGTACTTCTGGATGAAGTTGTTTGAGATCCCATGGATCGTTCCGACGTTCATTTTGGTAAGGTTGCCCTGATATCCGAGTTTCTTTGACAAGAGTGCAAGGCGGTCTCGCAATTCAAAGGCGGCCTTCTCGGTAAAGGTGCACAGGACAATTTCTTCCGGCTCCGCCACACCTCTCAGCAAGAGGTTCAAGGTTCGGAGTACCAGAACCAGAGTTTTGCCTGAACCTGGCCCTGCTATCACAAGCAAAGGACCCTCTGTGTGCCCAATTGCCTCCTTTTGGGCATCATTCAAATCAGGGAACTCTTTCAATATGGCCTTTTCAATCGGCATCAGAGGAGACCCTCCTTGCTGAAGCTAAAGACTTTGTCCTGCGAGAAGATGAGGTGGTCATGAATTTTTATCTGTACAGTTGTAGCTGCCAGCACCAATGCTCTGGTAAGAAGCTTGTCCTGTTCAGAGGGACGAACATCCCCGTTTGGATGGTTGTGTGCAAAGACTAAAGCTACTGCGCCTTTCTTCAGAGCTGTCTCCATAACTTTGCGGGGATAAACTGTGGCACGATCCTTTGTTCCCTCTTCAAGTCGTTGCACACCCTCCTTCAATAGTCTGTAACCAGAGTCGAGGAAGGCCACTTCGAACACCTCGTCCTTGAGAGCCCCTAAGCGGAAACGCCAGAAATCGTATATGGCGTCTGGTGTATTCAAGATACTCGCCTTTTCCGTCTCCTGTTGTAGATATAGCGTCGACAAATCACGGATAATTCGCAATGCCACTGGAGTCACAGCACCGAGACCCTTAATCTTCATGATCTCTTCGATAGGTGCATCCAGGATTCCCCGAAGGTTACTGAAACGTTTGAGCAGTTCTTTAGCAGGAATCTTCACGTCTTTTCTCGGGAGGGAAAGGGTAAGAAGAAGCTCAATCACTTCGTGGTCCGCCATCCCCGAGAAGCCGCTCTGCATGAAACGCTGCCGTAGGCGATTACGATGGCCGATATAGTGGGGTTGTTTAGTATCTTTAACCATCAGCGAAGCAGAATGACCTCCTTTTTTTCAACTTTCTATATTTACTCTATCTTCGTTTAGGGAAGTCTTAAAATTTACTTTCCTCCGCTTCCAATGGCGATTCTCCCCATGCTACCCTTTTTAAGCTGGGCGATGCAGAAGCGCTTTTAGTTCGAGATTTGTTGATGTTTTCGTTCATAGGCACGGGCCAGCGATGAAGGTGTCTCTCATCTCGAACAACAATCTGATGATGATCCAAAACAAAAAGTGAAGCAGGCTGGTTGCAGCTTGCTCTTTATGCCACGCTAGAAAAAGATCTGCTGCCGTTCGCCCCTGGCAATGGCTGGCGAACCGGCGATCAGTCCCCTGTGGTCTTCAGCATCGGCTAGATGGGCGCGCAGGGTTGTTTATCTATGTCATTGATAAGAACTTCTTTTTGCGGGGTTGAGTATAGGAGGAGGGGGGCGTGCATGTCAAGAAGATATTGCCCAAAGCCACTTGACGGATGCCTCTTAATTCTCCGGCAGGAAGGATTTTACCGTTCCTTCAAAAAGCTCCAGAGATGCATCTTTGATCCGGGCGGGTACGGACAGCCTCAAAGCGTAAAATCCCTCGCCGCTTTTGGCGGGTACGGTGACAAATTTCTCGTAAACCGGCACTTTGGTCGGATTGAGAACCCGCTCTCCGACAAACCGAATATCGATTCTTTCAAATATTTTTGCTTTTCTTCCCGCAATCTCAACTTCACTGACGTTACCGTAAGATTTGCCTTCTGTTTCAAAATTCAAATTCGGTCCGGAGTGCCTCCGGATATATACATCCATGGTTTTGTGCAGTAGATTGCCCGGAGCGTAATAATGAATGGAAATGACCGGAGAAAGCGGGCCGTCGTTCCGAGGACCGGTAAGGGTAATGCCATATACTTTTTTCTCTTTCTCCGATAAGCCAAAACCAGGGTGGTAAACGCCCCAGCCAGCGGGGATCCTGCATTGGAAATAATTTCCGGAAGAGACATAATCTTTATACTGTGCCCGATCCGACTCCATGGAAACGGCAGCATTGCCTGTTATCGAGGTGAGTAACAATAATCCGGACAACAGCTTTCCGATATAAACGCTTTTCTTCATTTCATGACGATGACCTTGCCGCAGTTCGGTCCCTGGTAGCATTTCATGTCGCCTTCCCGCCAGCCCGTCACGATGACGTGATCGCCTGCTTTGGCGCTGCCCAGATCCTTCAACTGATAGCACCCGGACAATCCCCAGCAGGATTTGGATTTCGCATCCTGAATCTCTTCCATGCAAATGCGGCCTTCCTGAAAATTCTTGACCACGCAGACGCCGTGAATCTGCTTTTCGGTCTTGCCGATGCAGCAAAGGTCGCTGGCGCCGGCGATTTGGCATGTGGCGAAAACAAGACTTGCGGCAATGACGGCACAGACAAAGATTTTACGCATAGGGATAACCTCCCGAAAACCGTAATTGAAGAACATTCTATTGGTTTCCAATTGGCCAGTCAATGAAAAATAGAACCGTCCCCTTAATTTACTTAATTTATCAATTTCAGGCGAGGCGCGGCAAGGATGCGAGGGGTTCGGGGTTTTTGCCATCCAGGGGTGAGGAGCTCATACCCCTGGATGGCCTTGTGCTGCGGTTGACCCACCGTTAATTCAGAACCCAGACATACTGCTTAAGATTCACCGGGAGCGCGGACGCTTTCGGCTTTCGAACCAGAGCGTATTTCCGTTTTCCAAATTTTAATGCGTCTGTGTAAGATGTCATGTAAATGTCAATGTTTCCCTTTTTTCTGCGATTCATCCGGTCTTTGATGACGAAAGTCCCCATATTGCCGATTTGAATTTTGGTTCCTAATGTCAAACCTTTTCGTTCCAGATCCCGGGAGACGGCTACGATGCCGTTTCTGACGAGTTCTCCGGAAGCGGTTACGCCTTTGTTGTGGAAACACTCCTTCAACGTGTACGCGGTTACCGATATTTTGATTTCTTCCGCCCATACACTGCCGGAAGAAACGCACCAGATGCAGATTCCTAAAAGCACCACTTTTGCTACTAATAGGTTTATTCTTGTCATAATGACCTCCTTGTGTTGAAAAGAGCCGAATCGCTCTTTTGCACAGATTGGGTTATGGCTACCTTTGCCTACCCGTAGCTCCTCTATTGAAACACTCTCCTGCGAGAGCGGAATAAGTTGAGATGTTCTTATTGCCTGATTCTGATCGGGTCCCGGTGAATAGCGAGAAAAACAGACTGAAGATAAGAACAAGATTTGAGTTGGCAGGAACATATGCAAAGTGCTTTTGGTTGTCAATCATTATTTTCCGGCTGGATCCTTATTCATCTTGACAGCCGGTGCATTACTTTATAGAAAAGACCCGTAAATTCTGGGTATTCCGGGAGAGGAATTTTGCAATACAACCCGTGCATGAAGCATAAGCTGATCCGCGCCTCCACGCGCAGTTTCGCCGAAGCGGAGCTGGCTCCTGTTGCCGCCGAAATCGACCAGCAGAGGATTTTCCCCCGCGACGTCATCGAGAAAATGAGGGAACTCAATTACTTCGGTCTTCAGACGCCGAAAGCATATGGCGGCGCGGAGCTGGATTCGGTAAGCTCCGCCATTGTGGTGGAAGAACTCTCCCGCGTTTGCGCGGCGGTGGGATTGTGCGTAACCGTCCACAACGGCGTGGCGGTTTATCCTTTCCTTCGTTTTGCTTCTGCCCGCCAGAAGGACATCTATCTGCCCGAGCTGGCCTCGGGAAACGCGATAGGGGCGTTCAGTCTGACGGAGGCCAATGCGGGCTCCGACGCGGGCAGCGTGGAGACCACCGCCGTCAGGCAGGGATCGAACTACATTTTGAACGGGACGAAAATTTTTGTGACCAACGGCGGGGTCTGCGACGTAGCGCTGATTTTTGCGCTCACTTCATCGCCGGAGCACAAACTGCAAAGCAGTGTATTCATTGTCGAAAGCAAATACCCCGGTTTTCTGAGGGGGGAGCGCGAAGATCTCTGCGGCATGCGCGCCAACCCGGTCTCCTCGCTGTTTTTTGAGGACTGTTCCGTGCCGGAAGAAAACCTGCTGGGGAAGTTAGGCGACGGCATGAAGATCGGCCTGGCCACGCTGGACAACGGTAGGCTCGGCGTGGCCGCCCAGGCGCTGGGGATTGCGCAGGGCGCGATGGAAACGGCGGTGAAATACGCGCGTGAGCGGCAGCAGTTCAAAAAGCCGATTGCGTCTTTGCAGACGATTCAGAATTATATTGCCGATATGGCCACGGAGATCATGGCCGCGCGCCTGCTGCTTTACCGCGCCTGCGATCTCAAGGACGCGGGAATGCCCTTCGGCTGCGAAGCGTCAATGGCCAAGCTGTACTGCAGCAGCGTCGCCTCCAGAGTTTCGTCGCTGGCCGTTCAGATTCACGGCGGCTACGGCTACAGCAAGGAATATGACGTGGAGCGGTACTTTCGCGACGCACGAGTGACGGAGATTTACGAGGGCACCAGCGAAATCCAGCGCATGGTCATCGCGCGCGCCATTCTGTCCCAGTCCATTTTGTGAGAAATTATGCTGAAGATTGTTGTCTGTATGAAACAGGTGCCGATGGTCACCGAACTGCCCTGGGATGAAGAAACCGGCACGCTGAGGCGCGATCTGGCGGCGGGCATGATGAATCCCGCCTGCAAACACGCGATGGAGGCGGCGCTCCAGCTTCGGGAAAAATACGGCGCGTCCATCACGGCGATTACGATGGGGCCCCCGGCGGCCGAAGAGGTCCTGCGCGAGGCGCTGGCTATGGGCGCCGATCGCGCCGTTTTGATCTGCGATGCCGCGCTGGCCGGCTCCGACACGTATGCCACTTCGTATATCCTGGCCCGGGCCATTCAAAAGGAAATTCCCGGCTGCGACCTGGTCCTGTGCGGCGCCTACACGTCCGACAGCGAAACGGCGCAGGTGGGCCCTCAACTGGCGGAAGAGCTGAAGGTGCCGTCGGCGGCGTATGCCGAACATCTGGAGATTTCCGGGCGGACGCTGCGAGTGCGCCGCCTGGTGGATAATTTCCGCGAAACGCTGGAAATGGAATGTCCGGCCCTGATAACAGTTTCCATGGAAAGATACGACCCGCGCTATGCGTCCTTTGCCGGCCTCAACGAGGCGTTTGCCAAGACGGATCTTGCAGTCGTTGACGCAAAAGGCCTGGGCATCACGGCCGTCCAGTTGGAAGCGTGCGGATCGCGCACACGGGTGCGCAGGGTATTTGTCCGCAGCGCGCAGAAGCGGAATGTCGTGATCACGGGGGCGGCGGCCAATGCCGCGGCCGAATTTCTGGATAAATATCAGCGCAAAATCAGCGCGGTGATCGGAAAGTCGATCGAAACGAAAAAGCAGGCGCAGTCCTGAAGCGTATGGCGATGAAAAAGAAAAGCATCTGGGTATTCGGCGATTACCGCAACTACTACCAGAACCGCGTGACGCTGCAGTTGATCGCGCGCGCGGTGGATCTGGCGCGCGAGATTTCCGCGGAAGTCTGCGCGGTGGTTGTCGGCCATGACCTGGAAGAATGGATTTGGGAATACACTTCACACGGCGCGAACCGGATTCTGGCCATTGATCATCCGTCGCTGACCAGCTACAGCACGGAGCATTATCTGGCGCTGATGGAAAAGCTGGCCCGGGAAAGGGATCCGGACATTATTCTGATCGGCGCGACGGATTTCGGCCGGGAATTTGCGCCGCGTCTGGCCAAACGCCTGAAAACCGGTCTTTCCGCTGATTGTGTCGGTCTGGACATCACGCCCGACGGCTTGCTGGTGCAGACGGCGCCGTCCTTCGGCGGCAACATGCTGGCGGAAATTGTCACGGAGCATCACCGGCCGCAAATGGCCACGGTGCGCCCCGGAACCTTCCGGGAAATTCCCCACGACAATTCAAGGACCGCCGTGGTCGAGCGCCTGCCCCTGCCCGCCGATCTGCCCGCGCCCCGCGTGCGCCTGGTGGAATATGAACGGGCCGCGCAAAAGGAGCATACGATCGAAAACGCGACCGTGATGGTCTGCGGCGGACGAGGCATGGGCAACAAGAAAAATTTCAGAAAGCTCGACGAGCTGGCCCGTTTGCTGGGCGGGGACGTCGGCGCGACCCGCCCCGTGGTGTTTTCCGGATGGGCCGGACATGAATCCCTGGTCGGCCAGGCGGGCAAACACATCAAGCCCAAAATTTTGTTTTCCTTCGGCATCAGCGGCGCGATTCAGCATACGGCCGGCCTGGGAGAAGCGGATTTTATCGTGGCGATCAACAAGAATCCCCAGGCGACCATGATGAAGATGGCCGACGTCGCCGTCGTGGCCGACGCCGGGGACTGGCTCAACCACCTGATCAGGGAACTGAAAAAGCGCATTCGGGAATAAAGACGTCCCGGACGGAAAAGGAGGCGCAATGGAGTTGCTGGGTCTCATGGACAAAGTCTATCTGGGCAATACGCTGCAGAACTGGATCATCGGCGTCTGCGTTCTGATCGGCGTATTCGGCGCGCTGAAAATTCTTCAGCGCGTCGCCATTCACAGGATCTCCAAACTGGCGGCGGCCACGGACAACCAGTTAGACGACCTTCTGGTCAGCATGCTCCGTGAGACCAAGTTTCTGATTCTGCTGGTGGCCTCCGCGTATGTGGCGTCCCAGGTGATCGCTATCAAGCCCTCCGTCGAGGCGGTGTGGCAAAAGATCGTCGTCCTGATTGTGATTATTCAGTTCGGGCTGTGGGCGAGCGCCGGCGTTTCCTTTGCGCTCGGCCGGGCGATCGAAAAGAAGATGGACCGGGATGCGGGGAGCGCCACAACCCTGACCCTGCTGGGTTTCATCGCGCGGATGATTTTGTGGGTGATTGTTCTTCTGTTGATTCTGGACAACCTGGGCGTCAACATCACCGGCCTGGTGGCGGGCCTCGGCATCGGCGGCATCGCCGTGGCGCTGGCGGTGCAGAACATCCTGGGCGATCTGCTGGCCTCCCTTTCCATTGTTCTGGACAAGCCCTTTGTCATCGGCGATTTCATTGTCGTGGATACGCTCTCCGGCACGGTCGAGCATATCGGCCTGAAGACGACGCGCATTCGCAGCATCAGCGGCGAACAGCTCGTCTTTGCCAACAATGATTTGCTCAAGAGCCGCATCCGCAATTACAAGCGCATGCAGGAGCGCCGCATTGTTTTCGGATTTGGCGTGGTGTATTCCACCCCGCTGGAAAAGCTGACGCTCATCAAAAAAATGGTCGGCGACATTGTGAACGCAACGGAGAACGCCCGCCTGGATCGCATTCATTTCAAGGAATACGGCAATTCCGCCCTGAATTTTGAAGTGGTTTATTTTGTGGCGCAGCCGGATTACGGGCTCTATATGGATGTTCAGGAGGCGATCAATCTGGAAATTTTCCGGCGCTTTGGGCAGGAGGGCATTGAATTTGCCCATCCGACGCAGACGATTTATATCCAAAATTCTTAAAGAAGGTGCCCGCGCGATTTGAAACAAAAAAGTTGGATTCTGCTTTCAGTTTGCACGGCATGGCTTTTTCTGCCGGATTTGTGTATTGCCGCCGGGCCCGCCGGGAATATCGGCGCCGTTCTGCCCCTGTGGTCGATGCTGCCCTTTGCGGGCATTTTGCTCTCGATTGCGCTCGTTCCTCTCGTTCTGCCCCGCTTCTGGCATCACCACTTCCCCAAGGTTTCCGCTTTCTGGGCGATTGTCTTTGCCGTTCCGTTCATTTACTTTTTCCGCGAAACCGCCCTGTATGAAATCGGCCACATTATGATCGTGGACTACATTCCCTTCATTCTTCTTCTGTGGGCCCTGTTCACCGTTTCGGGCGGCATTTATGTCAAAGGAACGCTGAAGGGAACTCCCGCCGTCAATGTCGTGATTCTGCTCATCGGGACGGTTCTGGCGTCGTTAATCGGCACGACCGGCGCGTCCATGCTGCTCATCCGGCCCATTTTGCGATCGAACGCCTGGCGGGTGTATAAGGTGCACACCATTGTATTTTTTATCTTTCTGGTCAGCAATATCGGCGGATCGCTGACGCCGCTGGGGGATCCGCCCCTTTTTCTGGGATTCCTGCACGGCGTCCCGTTCTTCTGGACGCTGCACATTCTGCCGGAAACGGCGTTTGCCAGCGTGATTCTTCTGGTTTTGTATTTTCTTCTGGATTCCTACTATTACAGAAAAGAAAGCAAGACCGCCGTGCCGGAAGATGAGTCGGAGCCACTGAGCATCGAGGGGAAACGCAATTTTATTTTCCTGGCCGGTGTCATCGGGGCGGTCCTGTTCAGCGGGTCCGTCAAACTGGGCGAGCTCAGCATTCTCGGCATTCACCAGACGGTGGAAAATTTGATCAAGGATGCAATCCTTATCATCATGGGAATGTTATCGCTTCGGCTGACCGCGCGGGAGGTCCGCAAAGGAAACGAATTCAGTTGGGCGCCCATTTTGGAAGTCGCCTATCTGTTTGCCGGCATCTTCATCACCATCATTCCGGCGCTGGCGATTCTGAAAGCGGGCGAACAGGGAGCGCTGCATTTGCTGATCCGGTCGGTCAACACGCCGGCCGACTATTTCTGGGCGGTGGGCCTGTTGTCCAGTTTTCTGGATAACGCCCCGACTTATTTGACGTTTTTCAACAGCGCGCTGGGCAAATTTTATCCCGGCATGCCGGAAGCTCAGGCGGTTGCCGGCCTGATCGTTGAAAAAATTCCCTACCTGGCCGCCATTTCCGCCGGTGCGGTTTTCATGGGCGCCAACACCTACATCGGCAATGCTCCCAATTTCATGGTGAAATCCATCGCGGAAGAGGCCGGTGTCAAAATGCCCAGCTTTTTCGGATACATGTTTAGGTATTCCATCCCGATTCTGGTGGTTTTATTCATTCTGATTACCTTTATTTTCTTTTGATATTTGACAAATCCGCGAGCGTATAAATATTGCTTGAAGATGACGTGCAAAGCGGATAAGGTGAAATCCGCTTTGCATGAAGCGCCGTCGTTGTCTTAACCGCACCGTCGCTGAAAATGATAAAACTGGAAAAAGATCAACATGGAGGACAGTTATGGGTTCAACCCTGAGAAAATCTTTAAAAACCATTGAGGAATACAAAACCGCCAATCCGCACTACAGGGATCTGCTTGATATCCTTGGGGATATCCTTATTCTGCGTGAAGAATACCGCAAGAAAATGACGAAACCAATCTTTTCAGTGGAGG
>CAZVGQ010000004.1:0-24309 GCA_964626775.1 uncultured Smithella sp.
CCGGACTCCAAATCCGGATGCTGGGGGTTCAAGTCCCTCCTGGCCTGCCAGTTTTTCCCGAATGCAAAGGCCGACGATATGGAAAAATTCAAGTTGCTGTTCGACAGGGCGGTACAGTTTCTCACCCAGGCGAAGACAGAGTTGAAAAAGGTCACCTGGCCGACCCGGAAGCAGACGCTGGCTTCCACGGGCGTGGTCATGGTGATTGTTGCGATTTCAGCCCTTTACCTGGGCGTGATAGACCTGATTCTCGCAAAACTGGTCAAATTCATTTTAGGGTAACTTCATGGCTTTTAAATGGTACGTCGTTCATACGTATTCCGGATTTGAGAACAAGGTCAAACTGAGCCTTCAGGAAAGGATTGAACTGGCCGGCGCCCAGGCTTATTTCTCGGACATTCTCATTCCGGAAGAAGACGTGGTGGAGCTGATTTCCGGAGAAAAGAAAACATCCAAGCGCAAGTTTTTCCCGGGCTACATCCTGGTGCGCATGGAAATGAGCGATGAAAACTGGCATATCGTCAAGAATACGCCGAAAGTGACCGGTTTTATCGGCAGCAAGGACAAGCCTTCCCCGATTCCGGATAAAGACGTAGAGAACCTAAAGGTCCGGATTGACGAGGGAACGCTTAAACCGAAGCCCAAATTCAAGTTTGACGTCGGCGACCATGTGAAGATTATCGACGGACCCTTCACCAATTTCGACGGTGTGATTGACGAAGTCCGGCCGGAAAAAAGCAAACTGAGGGTGATTGTGAGCATCTTCGGCCGCCCGACGCCGGTGGAGCTGGATTTTATTCAGGTCACCCAGGGGCAGTAGGTCGGGGATGAGAAACGACAAAGCGTAAGGCACAGGCCTAAAAAATTTACAATTCAGGTGATGATTATGGCAAAAAAAGTAATTGCGAACATTAAATTGCAGATTAAAGCGGGAAAGGCGACCCCCTCGCCCCCGATCGGGCCGGCCCTGGGCCAGCACGGCGTGAATATCATGGAATTTTGCAAGGCCTACAACGCGATGACGCAAAACCAGGAAGGCATGATTGTTCCCGTGGTGATTACGGTGTACGCGGACCGATCGTTTACGTTCATCACCAAAACGCCGCCCGCGTCCGTCCTGCTCAAACAGGCGGCCAAGGTCGCCAAGGGCGCCGCCGACCCCAAAAGGGAAAAAGTGGGAACCGTCACGTCCAAACAGGTTCAGGACATTGCGCGGCTGAAATTCAATGATCTGAACGCCGTCGATATCGAAGGCGCGGTCCGGATCATTGCCGGCACGGCAAGGTCCATGGGAATAGAAATAGCAGGTTAACAAGGAAGAGGTTTGATCATGTTAAGACGAGGCAAACGCATTATCGCTGCGAAGAAAAAGGTCGAGCCGACCAGGCGTTATACGCTGAAAGAGGCTACGGAAATGGTGGTATCCATGGCGGGAGTCAAATTTGACGAGACGGTAGACGCCGCCGTCCGCCTGGGCGTCAACCCGGCGCACGCCGATCAAATGGTTCGGGGCAGCGTGGTATTGCCCAACGGCCTGGGGAAAACCGTTCGCGTGCTGGTTTTTGCCAAGGGCGAGAAGGAGAAAGAAGCTCTGGACGCCGGAGCGGATCTGGTCGGCAACGAAGACATCATTGAGAAGATCAAAGGCGGCTGGCTGGAGTTTGATCGCGTGATTGCCACGCCGGACATGATGGGGTCCGTGGGGAAAATCGCCAAGATTCTGGGCCCGCGCGGCCTGATGCCCAACCCCAAGGTGGGAACGGTTACCTTTGACATCGCCAATGCGGTCAGGGAACTGAAGGCGGGCAAGGTGGAATTCCGCGTGGAAAAAGCCGGCATCGTGCATTCGCCGGTGGGCAAAGTGTCTTTCGGCGCTGAAAAACTTCACGAAAACATCACGGCGCTCCTGGAGACCATCATCAAGCTGAAACCCGCGTCCAGCAAAGGAACCTATATTAAAAGCATTGCGATCTCCAGCACGATGGGCGCGGGGGTGAAGATTGATCCGCTGGATATCAAAAGCGTAAGCTGAGGAAAAAATTCGCGGACGCCGCGTTCGCATCAACGCAGCGTCCGCTTACGGTGCAAGAAGTATAAGGTCGAAGACAGCAGGTACGGAAGTTTAAACGGACAAGGGCCTGCCGAGACTCGTAGTGCGGAAAATAATTACCAAACCGGCTTCGGGGTAATCCATTTTTCTGGAAACGGGGATCGGAAAGGCTGGATCGACCGTTTTCTATTTCGTGTGCGGCTTGGTTTTTCGGCCTCAAGCAGAAAATCATCATGAAAGGAGGCTGATAAATTGGATCGGAGAACAAAGGAACAAATTGTATCCGAGCTTCAGGAAAAGCTCAAAAAGGCCCATCTGGGTGTTTTGACCAGTTTCAACGCCATGAACGTTGAAAAAATGGAAGCCCTACGGAACGCATTGCGCAAAAACGATGCGGAGCTGAAGGTTGTCAAAAACACCCTGCTGGGCATAGCTTCGAGAGAAACCGGCTTTTCGATTCTGGCGGATCATTTCAAATATCCCGTCGCCGTTGTCTTGAGCTATAAAGATCCGGTGGCGCCGACCAAGGCGCTGATGGAATTTGCCAGGAAAAATCCTGAACTGGATATCAAAGTCGGCGTGCTCGAAGGCAAAATGCTGACGAAAGCGGACATTACCGCGCTGGCCGATTTACCCGGTAGAGAAGTTCTTCTGGGCAAACTGGTTTCGGTCATGGCGGCGGTGCCGACGTCGCTGGTTACGGTTTTGAGCGCGGTGCCCAGAAGCTTTTTGCAAGTGCTCCATGCCTACAGCGAGAAAAAGCAAACGTTAAACTCATAAAACCATACGAAAGAGGAATAGAAAAATGGCTGATCAAATCACGAAAGAAGATGTCGTTAAATTTATTGAAAACATGACCGTGCTGGAGCTTTCCAATCTGGTGAAGGAACTGGAAGAAAAATTCGGCGTGTCCGCCGCCGCTCCGATGATGGCCGCCGTGGCGATGCCCGGCCAGGCCGCGGGCGCCGCTCCCGCCGCGGAAGAAAAGACGGAGTTCAACGCTGTTCTGACGGGATTCGGCGCGGAAAAGATTCAGGTCATCAAAGTCGTTCGCGCGATCACCGGACTGGGCCTGAAAGAAGCCAAAGATCTGGTGGAAGGCGTGCCCAAGCCGATTAAAGAAGCCGTTTCCAAAGAGGAAGCCGCCGAAATCAAGAAGAAGATCGAGGAAGTCGGCGGAACGGTCGAGATTAAATAAGGTAATTTTCACTCCACCATTGAATTCAAGGATACCATGGGTGACTTTAGAAAAAATTTTGGTCGCGTAAAAAAAGTACAGGACATTCCCAATCTGATCGAGATTCAGACACGATCCTACGAAAAGTTCCTGCAGGCCGACGTGCCCCTGGCCAAACGGCGCAATGTCGGCTTGCAGGGCGCTTTTAAGAGCGTCTTTCCCATTTCGGACTTCAGCGGAAAATGCTCCCTGGAATTTGTCAGCTACAAGATCGGCGATGTCCGGTATGACATGAAGGAGTGCATTCAAAAGGGCATGACCTATGCCGCTCCTTTGAAAATCGTGGTCCGTCTGATGGTGTTTGACACCGACCGGCTTGCGGACGGCCGGGTCAACCGCGAAACGCCCGAGACCAAGCCGATCCGCGACATTAAGGAACAGGAAATTTACTTCGGTGAAATTCCGCTGATGACCGAAAACGGCACGTTTATCGTCAACGGGTCGGAGCGCGTGATCGTCAGTCAGCTGCACCGGTCGCCCGGAATCTTTTTTGATCACGACAAGGGGAAAACGGTCGCCTCCGGCAAGCTGATTTATTCGGCGCGCGTCATTCCCATTCGCGGCTCCTGGCTGGATCTGGAATTTGATTCCAAGGATCTTCTCTATGTTCGCATCGACCGCCGCCGCAAGATGCCCGTCACGATTCTGCTCAAAGCCATGGGCAATTCGACGGAATTTCTTCTGAACTATTTCTACCACATTGAAAAGATTACCCTCGAAGGGGAGAAGATCTACTTCGGAGTCGATGAATCCCTGACCGGGCAGAAGGCGCCGGAAGATATCAAAGACCCGAAAAGCGATGAAGTCATCGTCAAGAAAGGGCGCAAGCTCACCAGACCCCTGCTCAAGAAGATCATGGACGCCGGGATCAAGCGCGTGGCGATCAAAGAAGCGGATTTGACCGGGAAAGTTCTTTCCTCGAATGTTCAGGATCCTGCGACGGGAGAAATTCTTTTCCGCTGCAACGAAGAGCTTCCCCTAAACGGCCTAGAGATCGCCCAGGAGAAGGGGGTCAAGGAATTGAACTTCATCCACATCGATGAAGACATGGACAACGCCTCCATTCGCGACACGCTGCTCATGGACCGCATCGACACCGCGGAAGATGCGATCATGGAAATCTACCGCAGGCTTCGGCCCAGCAATCCGCCCACCCCGGAGACCGCGGCGAAGTTCTTCAACAGCCTCTTTTTTGAACTGGAAACCTACGATTTGTCGGATGTCGGCCGGGCCAAGATGAACTATAAACTCAAGCTGAACGTCCCGACGGATTTGACGGTCCTGCGCAACGAAGATATTCTGGCGTCCGTCAAATATCTAATCGATTTGAAAAACGGCGTGGGCGAGTGCAGCGTGGACGACATCGATCATCTGGGGAACCGTCGCGTTCGCTCCGTGGGCGAACTGATCGAAAATCAGTACCGCATCGGCCTGGTGCGTATGGAGCGGGCGATCAAGGAAAAAATGAGCCTTCAGGACATCGAAACCATGATGCCGCACGACCTGATCAACGCCAAACCGGTGTCGGCCGTGGTGAATGAATTTTTCGGCTCCAGTCAGCTCTCCCAGTTCATGGATCAGACGAATCCGCTTTCGGAAATCACCCACAAACGCCGCCTGTCGGCTCTGGGGCCCGGCGGCCTCACAAGGGAGCGCGCCGGGTTTGAAGTCCGCGACGTTCATTCGACGCATTACGGCCGCATCTGTCCGATCGAGACGCCGGAAGGCCCGAATATCGGCTTGATCGTATCCCTCAGCACTTACGCGCGCGTGAATGAATTCGGCTTCATCGAAAGCCCGTACCGCCTGGTCGAGAACGGCAAAGTGCTCAATGATGTAAAATACATGACGGCCATCGAAGAGGAAAACCAGCTCATTGCCCCGGCGGACCGGCCGCTTGATAAAAAGGGAAAATTTGAGGAAGAACTGATTTCGGTCCGGAAAGGCGGCGACTTCGTCTCGGCCATGCCGGAAGAAATCCGAATGATGGACGTAGCCCCCGATCAGCTGGTTTCCGTGGCGGCGGCCCTGATCCCGTTTCTGGAGCATGACGACGCCAACCGCGCGCTCATGGGCTCCAACATGCAGCGTCAGGCCGTGCCGCTCATGTGCCCCGAAGTGCCGGTGGTCGGCACGGGCATGGAAGCGGTGGTGGCCCGCGATTCCGGGGCCGTCATGGTGTCCAAACGGTCCGGCGTCGTCGAAAGCGTGGATGCCTCGCGCATCGTGGTTCGCGCCGACAAGCCGGAAGAAGACGGCCTGGACACCGGGGTGGATATCTACACGCTGTCCAAGTATCAGCGCTCCAACCAGGATACGTGCTTTAACCAGAAGCCCATTATTTCCGTCGGCGACCGCGTCCGGAAGCGGGATATCCTGGCCGACGGCCCCGCGACGGACAACGGCGAACTGGCCCTGGGCCGAAACGTGATGGTGGCCTTCATGTCCTGGGGCGGGTACAACTACGAAGACTCGATTCTGGTCAGCGAGCGGATTGTCAAGGAAGACATTTACACGTCTATTCATATTGAAGAATTTGAAACCATGGCCCGCGACACCAAACTGGGCAAGGAAGAAATCACGCGCGACATTCCCAACGTCGGCGAGGAAGCGCTCAGAAACCTCGACGAAAGCGGCATTATTCGCCCCGGCGTGTCCGTGAAACCCGGAGATATTCTGGTCGGCAAGATTACGCCCAAGGGCGAAACGCAGCTGTCCGCGGAGGAAAAACTGCTGCGGGCGATTTTTGGAGAAAAAGCAAGCGATGTTCGCGACACGTCTCTGCGGGTTCCGCCAGGTGTCGAGGGCACGGTCATTGATGCCAAGGTTTTCACGCGCAAAGGCGCCGACAAGGATCTGCGTTCCCAGGCGATCGAAGAAGAAGCGATTGAAAAGCTGACGAAGGACCGCGATGATGAAATCCGGATTCTTGCGGAATCCATCAAGAAAGACATCGCCAAACTGGTGGTCGGCAAAACGTCCGCCGGCAAGATCGTTGACGTGAAAAAGAAAACCCTTCTCAAGAAGGGCGAAAAAATTACCCGCGACCTCTGGCAGGAAATTCCTTTCATGTACTGGAAGGACGTCACGCTGGCTGAGCACGACGGCTCGGAAGAAAAGCTGGCGAACCTGCTTTCCGTGATGGAAAGAAAAATCGATTTTGTGAAGGCCCGCTTTGAGGAAAAGCTGGAGAAGATTCAGGCCAGCGACGAGCTGCCGCCCGGCGTCATTAAAATGGTGAAAGTCTATGTCGCCATTAAAAGGAAATTGTCCGTGGGCGACAAAATGGCGGGCCGTCACGGCAACAAAGGCGTGCTGTCCAGAATTCTTCCGGAAGAAGACATGCCTTATTTTTCGGACGGCTCCACGGTCGATATCATCCTCAATCCGCTGGGCGTTCCTTCCCGCATGAACGTCGGCCAGATCCTCGAAACTCATTTGGGCTGGGCGGCAAAATCCATCGGCGAAGGCCTGAATGAATTGCTGGAAAAGAACAACAACCTCAATCAGATGAAAAGTGAATTGCGGAAAACTTACTCCTCTCCGGATTTTGACGAGTTTTTGGAAAAAGCGTCCGCCGAAGACATCAAGCGGTTTGTCGGTCGCCTGAAAAAAGGCATGCTGGTGGCCAGCCCCGTTTTCGACGGCTGTCCCGAACCGCAAATCCGTAAATTGCTGGATACGGCGGGCCTTCCGGAAACCGGACAGGCGGTCCTGTTCGACGGCCGGACCGGCGAGCCCTTTGACCAGGAAGTCACCGTCGGCATTATCTACATGCTGAAGCTGCATCACCTGGTGGACAACAAAATTCATGCCCGTTCGATCGGGCCCTATTCACTGGTGACCCAGCAGCCGCTGGGCGGCAAGGCCCAGTTCGGCGGTCAGCGGCTGGGAGAAATGGAAGTGTGGGCCATGGAAGCCTACGGCGCTTCCTATACCCTGCAGGAATTTTTGACGGTCAAGTCCGACGATGTCGCCGGGCGCACACGGATTTACGAATCCATCGTCAAAGGGGAACATACTTTCGAGCCGGGTCTGCCGGAATCCTTCAATGTTCTGGTGAAGGAACTCCAGAGCCTCGGACTGGACGTGGAATTGGTCGAGGAAGAGTAACCCCGCAATTTTGTTTTAAAAAACAGGAGAAAAATCTGTGGAAGACGTTTTCAGTTATTTTGAAAAACCCAAAAATCCGATTCGCTTCAACGCCATGAAGATTTCGATCGCCTCGCCGGAGAAGATCCTTTCCTGGTCCAACGGCGAAGTCAAGAAGCCGGAGACGATCAATTACCGGACCTTCAAGCCTGAGCGCGACGGTCTGTTCTGCGCCAAGATCTTCGGGCCGGTCAAAGACTATGAATGTCTTTGCGGGCGCTACAAGCGGATGAAGCACCGCGGCGTGGTCTGCGAAAAATGCGGCGTTGAAGTCATTCAGTCCAAGGTGCGCCGCGAGCGGATGGGGCATATTACGCTGGCGACGCCGGTTGCGCATATCTGGTTTTTGAAAAGTCTGCCCAGCCGCATCGGCAATGTGATGGATCTGACGCTCAAAGAACTGGAAAAAGTTCTCTACTTTGAATCCTGGATTGTACTGGATCCGAAAGACACGCCGCTGAAAAAGAAAGAGCTCCTCACCGACGAGGAATACATTGAGGCGAAGGAACAATACGGAGAGAACGGGTTTGTCGCCGGCATCGGCGCCGAGGCCGTGCGGCAGCTTCTGGAAGAAATCGATCTGGATAAGCTCTACGAAGAGCTCCGGGCGGAAGTGGTTACGTCCATCTCCGACACCAAAAAGAAAAAAATCGTCAAAAGGCTCAAGGTCGTCGAGGCGCTGCGCAAATCGGGCAACAAGCCGGAGTGGATGGTGTTGACCGTTCTGCCGGTGATTCCGCCGGATTTGCGGCCTCTGGTTCCGCTGGACGGCGGCCGTTTTGCCACCTCCGATCTCAATGATCTGTACCGGCGCGTGATCAACCGGAACAACCGTCTCAAACGGCTTCAGGAGCTCAACGCCCCGGAAATCATCATCCGCAATGAAAAGCGCATGCTGCAGGAAGCCGTGGATGTTCTCTTCGACAACGGCCGCCGAGGGCGCGCCATTACCGGAACCAACAAACGGCCGCTGCGCTCTCTGTCGGACATGCTCAAGGGCAAGCAGGGGCGTTTCCGCCAGAATCTGCTGGGAAAGCGCGTGGATTATTCCGGCCGTTCCGTCATCACAGTGGGCCCCGATTTACGGTTGCATCAGTGCGGGCTTCCCAAAAAGATGGCGCTCGAACTTTTCAAGCCCTTTGTCTATAACCGCCTGCTGGAAAAAGGCTATGTGACGACGGTCAAAAGCGCCAAGAAAATGGTGGAGCGGGAAACCTCCGAAGTCTGGGACGCCGTTGACGAAGTCGTACGGGAATACCCGGTGATGCTGAACCGCGCGCCGACCCTGCACCGTCTGGGCATGCAGGCGTTTGAACCGGTGCTGATCGAAGGAAAGGCGATCCGCCTGCATCCACTGGTTTGCACCGCCTTCAACGCGGACTTTGACGGCGATCAGATGGCCGTCCACGTGCCGCTGTCCATCGAGGCGCAGACCGAAGCGCGGGTGCTGATGATGTCCACGAACAACATCCTTTCCCCGGCCAACGGCAAGCCGATCATTATTCCCAGTCAGGACATCGTCCTGGGGATTTATTATCTGACCCGCGCGAAGAAGGACGTCAAGGGCGAAGGCATGATTTTCTCCGGTCCGGACGAAGTGCGCTCGGCGCTGGACGCGGGGGCGATTGACCTGCATGCGCGGATCAAAGTCCGCATTGAATCGGAGCTCAAGGAAACCACGGCCGGACGCATCGTCCTGTATGAGATTTTGCCCGAGGAAATCAGTTTTGACGCGATCAACAAGCTGATGAACAAGAAGGAGCTGGCCAACCTGATCGACCACTGCTACCGGGTTTGCAGCGATAAAACCACGGTATTGCTCGCCGACCGACTCAAGGATCTGGGATTCAAATATGCGACGATTTCCGGCCTGTCCTTTGCCGTCGGCAACATGATCATTCCCGAAAACAAGAAAAACATTGTGGCGCAGGCCGACAAGGATGTGTTGAAAATTCAGAAGCAGTACATGGACGGCCTGATTACCGACGGCGAGCGCTACAACAAGGTCATTGACATCTGGGCGCAGGCGACGGAAAAGATCGCTTCCGAAATGCTGACCGGCATCAGCACGGAAGAAGTGGCGGGCTCCGACGGCAGAAAGCGCAGAATTGAAAGCTTCAATCCGATTTACATGATGGCGGATTCCGGCGCCCGCGGCTCCGGACAGCAGCTGAGGCAGCTGGCCGGCATGCGCGGCCTGATGGCGAAGCCATCCGGCGAAATCATCGAAACGCCGATTACGGCCAACTTCCGTGAAGGGCTGACGGTTTTGCAGTACTTCATTTCCACGCACGGCGCCCGCAAGGGCCTGGCGGATACGGCCCTGAAAACGGCGAACTCCGGCTACCTGACCCGAAGGCTGGTCGATGTGGCGCAGGACTGCATCATCACCGAGCAGGATTGCGAAACGGTTGACGGACTCTATGTGTCCGCG
Source organism: uncultured Smithella sp. (assembly GCA_964626775.1). Lineage (GTDB taxonomy): Bacteria > Desulfobacterota > Syntrophia > Syntrophales > Smithellaceae > UBA8904. The sequence continues at coordinate 9,874 of CAZVGQ010000004.1, forward strand.
TTGATGGAGGGCGGTGAAATCATTGAGACGGCCGGCGAGCGTGTGCTGGGCCGCGTCGCCCTGCAGGAAATCCGGGATCCCTTCACCGACGAAGTGATCGTAAAGGCCAATGAGGCCATCGATGAAGCCCTGGCGGAAAAAATCGACCGCGCGGGCATTGAGCGGGTGAATATCCGCTCCGTACTGACCTGCCGGGCCAAACACGGCGTTTGCGCCATGTGCTACGGGCGCGATCTGGCCCACGGCCACCTGGTGAACATCGGTGAGGCGGTCGGCATCGTTGCCGCCCAGTCCATCGGCGAACCGGGCACGCAGCTGACCATGAGAACGTTCCATATCGGCGGCACGGCAAAATTCGACGAACACTCCACGCTGGAGGCGCGTCATGACGGCCGGGTAAAATTTGTGAATCTGAACACGGCCAAAACCAAAGAAAATGATTATGTGGTGATGAACCGCCATGGCGAAATCCATGTGCTGGATGAGCAGGACCGCAGCCGCGGCAAATACACCGTTCCCTACGGCGCCCACCTTAAAGTAGGAGACGAAAGCTCCGTGAAGCGCGGGCAGCTGATTGCCGAATGGGATCCCTTTTCCATACCGATTCTGGCCGAAGTGGACGGAACCATCAAATACGGCGATATTATTGAAGGAAAAACCATGCAGGAACAGGTCGATGAGGTCACCGGCCTGTCGCGGAAGGTCATTGTCGAATTTAAAAGCGGCGATTTTCGGCCCCGTGTGTCCATCAAGGACAGCAAGGGGAAAACGGCTAAAATCACCGGATCGAATGCCACGGCCCGCTATTTCCTGTCGGTTGGCGTCAACATTGTTGTTTCCGAGGGAGATCAGGTCCGGGCAGGCGACATTCTCGCGAAGATTCCCCGGGAAACAACCAAAACGAAAGATATTACAGGTGGTTTGCCAAGAGTCGCGGAGCTCTTTGAAGCGCGCAAACCCAAGGATTTTGCGGTGATCAGCGAAATTGACGGCACCGTCACGTTCGGAAAGGACGCCAAGGGCAAGCGCAAAATCCTCGTGACGCCGGAAGTCGGCGAAGAAAAAGAATATCTGATTCCCAAAGGGAAGCATATCAGTGTTCAGGAGGGAGACCGTGTGGCTCCCGGCGACGCTTTGATGGACGGCGTCAACAATCCCCATGATCTGCTGGCCATCAAGGGCGAAAAAGAACTGGCCCGGTATCTGGTCGATGAAGTTCAGGAAGTTTATCGTTTGCAGGGGGTGAAGATTAATGATAAACATATGGAAGTCATTGTCCGCCAGATGCTGCGCAGAGTCCGGATCACCGATCCCGGCGACACGACTTTTATCGCCGATGAACAGGTCGAACGCTACCGTTTCCAGGAAGAAAATGACAAAGTGATGGGCCAGGGGGGGAAGCCGGCCATCGGCGATCCGCTGCTTCTGGGTATTACCAAGGCGTCGCTTTCCACCCAGAGCTTCATATCGGCCGCCTCCTTCCAGGAGACGACCCGGGTGCTGACCGAAGCATCGCTTTCCGGGAAAACGGATTACCTCCGGGGCCTAAAAGAAAATGTCATTATGGGGCGCCTGATTCCGGCCGGAACCGGCCTGGTGATGTATCGCAAACTGGGCATTAAAGTGGAAGAGGAGGAAGCGGAAGCGGCCGCGGAATAAATGAAAAGAAAAGGCAAGAAATTGCTTGACAGAAGCAGCCTGAATTGATAGCTACCACAGATTTGCTGCTGCCTGCAAAATGCAGAAAAAACGTTCGGGAGGAGAAATGCCGACAATTAGCCAACTGGTTCGCAAAGGCAGAACCCAGATCAAGAGAAAAACCAACGCCCCGGCTCTGGCCGGATCGCCGCAGCGCCGCGGGGTATGCGTGAGGGTCTATACGACAACGCCCAAGAAGCCGAATTCCGCCTTGCGCAAGGTGGCCAGGGTTCGCCTGACGAGCGGCTATGAGGTTTCATCCTATATTCCGGGCATCGGCCACAATCTGCAGGAGCACTCGGTGGTTCTGGTTCGGGGCGGCAGGGTCAAGGATTTGCCCGGTGTTCGCTATCATATCGTTCGCGGTACGCTGGATGCCGTCGGCGTTGCCGACCGCAAGCAAAGTCGATCAAAATACGGTGCGAAAAAGCCCAGTTAGATAAAGGACTGAAAAAACATGCCACGAAGAAGAGAAATTGAAAAAAGGGAGATTCTGCCGGATCCCAAATATAACAACAAACTGGTTGCCAAGTTTGTGAACTCTTTGCTCAAACGGGGAAAGAAAAGCGTCGCGGAAAGCATTCTGTACGGCGCTTTTGACATTATTGAAAAGCGCGTCAAGGAACAGCCGGTGGAGTTTTTCGAGAAAGCCGTCAATAACGTCAAACCGGTGATTGAAGTCAAATCAAGGCGGGTGGGCGGATCCACCTATCAGGTGCCGACGGAAGTCGTTCCCGCCCGGCGCACGGCCCTGGCGATTCGCTGGCTGATCTCCAACGCGCAGGAGCGCACCGAGAAAACCATGCGGGAAAAGCTGGCGGGGGAACTGATCGACGCGGCCAACAATCGGGGCGGCGCCATCAAGAAGAGAGAAGCTGTGCATAAAATGGCCGAGGCCAACAAGGCCTTTGCGCATTATAAATTTTAAAGAAATTCATCAAACGACAAGGAAACCAACCATTCAAAGTTAAGGAGGAAAGGTGAGATGGCAAAGAAAAAATTTGAAAGGACAAAGCCGCATTTAAATATAGGGACCATCGGTCACGTGGATCACGGCAAGACGACATTGACGGCCGCCATTACCAAATACCTGGCGAAAAAAGGTTTTGCGGAATTTCGGGCTTTTGATTCGATTGACAATGCTCCGGAAGAAAAAGAACGCGGCGTTACCATCAACATTTCCCACGTGGAGTATGAAACGGAAAAAAGACATTACGCGCACGTGGATTGCCCCGGCCACGCCGACTATATCAAAAATATGATTTCCGGCGCCGCCCACATGGACGGAACGATCCTGGTTGTAGCCGCTTCCGACGGTCCGATGCCGCAGACCCGCGAGCACATCCTCCTTGCCCGTCAGGTGCAGGTTCCCTACGTCGTCGTTTTCCTGAATAAAGTGGATCTGGTGGATGATCCCGAACTGTTGGACCTTGTCGAACTCGAATTGAGAGAACTCCTGACCCAGTACGAATTTCCGGGCGACGATATTCCCATTATCCGCGGTTCGGCGCTGAAAGCCCTGGAATCCGAGGATATGGCGTCTCCCGATGTGAAATGCATCGAGGAGTTGATGAAAGCGGTGGATGATTATATTCCCGAACCCAAACGCGACACCGATAAGCCGTTTTTGATGCCGGTCGGCGACGTATTTACCATTTCCGGCCGCGGAACCGTCGTGACGGGCCGTGTGGACCGCGGAATCGTCAAGGTGGGTGAAGAAGTCGAAATCATCGGCATTCGTCCCACGATCAAAACGGTTGTGACGGGCGTGGAAATGTTCCGCAAAACCCTGGACGAAGGCCGGGCGGGCGACGACGTCGGGTTGCTGCTTCGCGGCATCAAGCGGGAAGAAGTGGAAAGAGGCCAGGTCGTTGCCAAACCCGCTTCGATTACGCCCCACACCAAATTTGAAGCGGCGGTTTACGTCCTGACGAAGGAAGAAGGCGGCCGGCATACGCCGTTCTTTTCCGGGTACCGTCCGCAGTTTTATTTCCGGACAACCGACGTGACGGGCGTCGCGACGCTGCCTGAAGGCGTGGAGATGGTCATGCCCGGCGACAACGTCAAAATGACGGTTGAACTGATTATGCCCATCGCCATGGAAGAACAGCTGAGATTCGCGATCCGCGAAGGCGGCAGGACCGTAGGCGCGGGCGTCGTAAGCAAGGTCATTGCGTAGAAATGGTAGGTTAACCGATCCATGAAAGAACAGAAGATAAGAATTCGTCTCAAAGCTTACGACTACAAACTGTTGGACCGTTCTGTCGAAGAAATTGTAGAGACTGCAAAGAGGACCGGCGCTCGCGTCGCCGGTCCCATTCCTCTTCCTACGGAAATCAATAAATATTGTGTCAATCGTTCGCCGCACGTGGATAAGAAATCCCGGGAGCAGTTCGAAATTCGCACACATAAAAGATTGATTGATATTGTCGAGCCGACGCAAGCCACGGTGGATGCGCTGATGAAGCTGGATCTATCGGCGGGAGTGGATGTCGAGATAAAAGCGTAGGCGGAAAATACAGGCGGTGGAAAGGGGCCTTTGAGATGGCCATTTTTCCAAAACGTTGAGGTTCGCGGCTTTATTTCATTGAAAAGTTGGATGATGATGAACAAGGGAATTCTTGGAAAAAAATTGGGGATGACGCAGGTCTTCGCCGAAGACGGCGCCGCGATCGGCGTAACGGCCATTGAGGTTGAACCATCGGTTGTCGTTCAGGTGAAAACCAAAGAAAAGGACGGCTACGACGCGGTTCAGATCGCCTACGGCCGTATGAAACAGAAGAATGTCACGAAGCCGCTGCAGGGCCATTTGAATAAGGCCAATAAAGGGTACTTCCGCGTTCTGAGGGAAGTCCCCGCCGCGGCCGGCGAGTACGAAGTCGGGCAGGAAATTTCAGCGGACATCTTCCAGGCAGGCGGTTTTGTCGATGTCATGGGCACTTCCAAAGGCAAAGGATTTCAGGGTGTCATGAAGAGGCACGGGTTCGGCGGCGGCCGGGCGACGCACGGCTCCATGTTTCATCGGGCCCCCGGTTCCATCGGCGCCAGCGCGGATCCGTCCCGTGTCTTCAAGGGAACCAAAATGGGCGGTCAGATGGGAAACGTCCGGAAAACCGTTCAAAACCTTCAGGTCTGGCAGGTGCGCTCCGACCGCAATTTGTTGTTGTTGAAAGGTTCCGTCCCTGGTGGGAAAAACGGCTATGTGTTCATTCAGCAGGCCGGGAAAAAAAGCGCGTAAGACAGTGGAGTAATGAGCATGGCTCTCGCAGATGTTTTTGATATTGAAAAAAAGAAGGTTGCCGAGGTCGAATTGAATGACGCGGTTTTCGGCGCGGACATCAACGAAGCAACGATCTATGAGGTCGTAAAGATGCAGCGGGCATCGCGGCGCTCGGGCACCTCCGCCACCAAGGGAAGAAGCGATGTGAGCGGCGGCGGAAAGAAGCCCTGGCGTCAAAAGGGCACCGGCCGCGCCCGCTCGGGAACGTCGCGCTCGCCGATCTGGAGAGGCGGCGGAATTGTTTTTGGCCCGCAACCGCGCGATTACGCTTACAGCGTTCCGAAAAAAGTTCGTAAAAATGCGTTGATCTCGGCGCTGAGCATGAAAGTAAAAGAAGAAAAGATGACGATTCTGCGCGACTTTCCGATGGAAGCGATCAGCACCAGGGCGTTTCAGAAAGTGGTGGATCTCTTCGGTCTCACCAAAGCGCTTTTTGTGATTGATCAGGACAATGTGGTTTTGATGAAATCGTCGCGAAACATCAAGAATGTGAAAATGATTCGGTCGGAAGGCATCAATGTTTACGACGTGCTCAACTACGAGCACCTGGTCCTTCTTGAACCCTCCATAAAAAAGATCGAGGGGGCATTGCTGGCATAATGGAACTGCATCAGGTGATCCGGAAAATACTCCTCACGGAAAAGAGCAACCTGGACCGTGAAGCGGCAAATAAATACCACTTCGAAGTCGATCGCCGGGCCAACAAGGTGGAAATCGGCCAGGCGGTGGAAAAATTATTCAAGGTAAAAGTGACGGAGGTCCGCGTGATTCATGTCCTGGGAAAGAAAAAGCGCATGGGCCGCGTGATGGGGAAGAAAAGCGACTGGAAAAAGGCCATCGTGACGCTGGCCGAAGGCAGCCGCATCGAAGTCGCCGAAGGCGTATAGAACGAGTGAAGGATTAAGCACATGGCAATCATCAAATACAAACCGACATCACCGGGCAGGAGGTTCCAGAGCGTTTCGGATTTTGCGGAGATCACCTCCACCGAGCCGGTCAAAAGCCTTTTGAAGCCGATCAAGAGAACGGGCGGACGCAACAGTTACGGTCGCATCACGGCGCGTCATATCGGCGGCGGCCACAAGCGCAAGTACCGGATGATCGATTTTTGCCGCAACAAGGCGGACATTCCGGCCAAAGTGGCGGCCATCGAGTACGACCCGAACCGGTCGGCCCGGATTGCTCTTTTGAATTACCGCGACGGTGAAAAAAGATACATCGTGGCCCCGGCGCAGATTCGTGTCGGCGATGTGCTGGTGAGCGGCGAGAAAGCGGACATCAAACCGGGCAATGCCATTCCCCTGAAATACATTCCGTTGGGCTCGCTGATCCACAATGTGGAATTGAAGGTCGGGCGCGGCGGACAGTTGATCCGCTCGGCGGGCGCCTACGGCCAGCTGATGGCCAAGGAAGGCAGTTACGCTCAGGTGCGGCTGCCGTCCGGTGAAGTTCGCAAGGTATTCATTGAATGCATGGCAACCATCGGCCAGGTGGGGAACAACGAACATGAGAACATCAGCATCGGCAAGGCGGGCCGCACCCGCTGGCTGGGGAAGCGCCCCCATGTCCGCGGCGTCGTCATGAATCCCGTGGACCATCCGATGGGCGGCGGCGAAGGCCGGTCGTCCGGCGGCCGTCATCCCTGCACCCCCTGGGGCGTTCCGACCAAGGGACACAAAACCCGGAAAAACAAGAAAACCGATAAATATATCGTCAAAAGAAGAGGGAAATAAAACGTGGCACGTTCGATCAAAAAAGGTCCTTATATTGAAGAAAGTTTGCTGACGAAGGTCCGGAAAATGGAGGCTGAAAGCAGCAAGAATGTGATTAAGACTTGGTCGCGGCGTTCAACCATTACCCCCGAGTTGATCGGTTACACGTTTGCCGTGCACAACGGAAAAAAATTCATTCCGGTGTACGTGACGGAAAATATGGTGGGCCATAAAATGGGTGAATTTGCGCCGACGAGGACGTTTTATTCCCATTCCGGCGACCGGAAAACCAAGGTGAAGAAGTAGGGAGTTCGCGCAAGCGGACAGGTTTGGAGTGGATGAACTATGGAAGCAAAGGCAGTCGCAAAATATATCCGGATGTCGCCGCAGAAAGTTCGGCTGGTGGTGGATCTGGTTCGGGGCAAGAAAGTTCAGGAGGCCCGCAATATCCTGCTGTACACGCGAAAATATTCGGCGGGAATCGTGGCCAAGGTGCTCAAATCGGCGGTCGCCAACGCGGCCCAGAATCCGAATATTGACGAAAACACGCTTTACGTGAAGGAGATCTTTGTGGACCAGGGGCCGTCGTTGAAACGGTGGCGGGCCCGGGCGCAGGGAAGAGCGGCTGGAATCAAAAAAAGAACGTCCCACATCACCGTGGTCGTGGATGAAAGGTAAGGAGGAACGATATTGGGTCAGAAGGTTAACCCGGTAGGATTACGGTTGGGCTACATCAAAAAGTGGCAGTCCGTATGGTTTGCCGAAAAGAATTACAGCGGCATGCTGCTTGAGGACTTGAAGATCCGGAAGTACCTCAAGAAAAAGCTCTATCATGCCGGCATCTCCCACATCGAGATTGAGCGCGCGGCCAACAAAGCCAAGGTGAATATTTACGCCGCCCGACCGGGAGTAATCATCGGCAAGAAGGGATCGGAAATTGAAAAGCTGAAAGCGGAGATTGAAAAATTTTCGCAGGCGGAGATTATCATCAATATTCTGGAAGTCCGCAAGCCGGAAACGGATGCGCAGCTGGTGGCCGAAAATGTCGCCATGCAGCTGGAGAGGCGGGTTGCCTTCCGCCGCGCCATGAAAAAGTGCGTCGGTTACGCGCTGAAGTTCGGCGCCAAAGGCATCAAAATCAGCTGTTCCGGACGGCTGGGGGGCGCTGAAATTGCCCGCGCGGAATGGTACCGTGAAGGCCGGGTTCCCCTGCATACGCTGCGGGCCGATATCGACTACGGCTTCATCGAAGCGCATACGGCCTACGGGTTGGTCGGCGTCAAAGTTTTGATTTTTCACGGAGAAGTTTTGCCCCAGAAGAACGAGAGATAGTCTTGATCGCACCTTGCGATTTTCCCCGACGGGGGGCTGAAGAGGAACGGGAGTTGTAGATTATGTTAATGCCAAAACGGGTAAAATACAGAAAATTGCAGAAAGGCCGCATGGGCGGCAAAGCGATTCGCGGCGGCACCATTGCCTTTGGCGACTACGGATTGCAGGCGGCGGAATGCGGATGGGTTTCGGCGCGCCAGATCGAAGCGGCCCGCGTCGCGATGACCCGTTATGTGAAGCGCGGCGGGAAAATATGGATTCGCGTGTTCCCGCACAAATCCATTACGAAAAAACCCGCTGAAACCCGCATGGGCAAAGGCAAGGGAGCGCCCGAAGGATGGGTGGCGGTCGTGAAGCCCGGATCCGTGCTGTACGAGATGGAAGGCGTAACCAAGGAAGTGGCCAGGGAAGCGTTTCGTCTGGCGTCGCATAAACTGGCGATTTCGACCAAGTTTTGTTCAAGGGAAATATCTGATGAAAATTAGCGAAATCAGAGGCCTCGGCATTACCGAGCTTCAGACAAAAAAGAGTGAGTTGACGGAAGAACTGTTTCGGTTGAAGATTCGGCATGCCGGGGGCCAGCTGGAATCGACCGCCAGCCTGGGCCGCCTCCGCAAGGACATTGCCCGCATCAAGACGGTGATGAAGGAAAAGGAGGCCGCGGGATAATATGGCTGAAAAGAGCAACAAACGCACCATTAAGGGCGTGGTCGTCAGTGATAAAATGGACAAGACCATTGTGGTGAAAGCCGAACGGCTGGTGAAACACCCGGTGTTTCACAAATATGTCCGCCGGCATGTGAAATACAAGGCCCATGATGAGCAAAACCAGTGCAGGATCGGAGACACCGTCATCATCATTGAGTCGCGGCCGATGAGCCGAGACAAGCGCTGGAGAATGCTGGAAGTTCTGGAGAAAGCGAAATAGACACCTGGCTTGTCCCAAGCAGGCACGTTGTAACAGTGGGGTTGATTTATGATTCAGATGCAGACCATTTTAAATGTTGCCGACAATTCCGGCGCCAAACGGGTCGCGTGTATTAAAGTGCTTGGCGGATCCAAGCGGCGCTTCGCTTCTCTGGGCGATGTCATTGTCGTGGCGGTGAAAGAGGCCATTCCGAATTCCAAAGTTAAAAAAGGCGATGTCATGAAAGCGGTCATCGTCCGCACCGTAAAGGAAGTCAAACGGCCGGACGGCTCGTATCTCAAGTTTGACGACAATTCGGCCGTTCTCATCAGCAATCAGATGGAGCCCATCGGCACCAGAATTTTTGGACCGGTCGCCCGTGAATTGAGAGCGAAACAGTTTATGAAAATCATCTCTCTGGCGCCAGAGGTTTTATAAGCCGGTTTTGAAGAGGGGAAAAATGAGTTTAGGCAGATTGAAAAAAGGGGATTTGGTGAAGGTTCTGGCCGGCAAGGACAAAGGAAAAACCGGCAAGATTCTGAAAGCCATACCCGGAAAAAGCAAAGTGATCGTCGAAAAGATCAATGTGATCAAGAGACATAAAAGGCCTGATCAGAAAAGCAAGGGCGGTGTCCTGGAAAAAGAGGCGGCGATGGATGTCTCCAAGGTCAGCATCATTTGCGGCAAATGCAAGGAAGCGACCCGGATTCGGAACCGCATTCTCGAGGACGGCAAGAAAATTAGAATCTGCAGCAAATGCAATGACGTCATCGATGTAGGTTAGGGAAAATGGCAAGATTAAAGGAATATTATGTAAAAACCGTAGTGCCGGCTCTGGTCAAGGAATTCGACTACAAGAATCCCATGCAGGTTCCGAAAATGGAGAAGATTGTCGTCAATATGGGTCTGGGCGAGGCCATCTCCAACGTGAAAATCATTGACGGCGCCGTGCAGGAAATGGCGATGATCACGGGCCAGAAGCCGGTGGTCACCAAAGCGAAGAAATCCATCGCGACCTTCAAGCTCCGCCAGGGTATGCCGATCGGCTGTTCGGTGACGCTGAGAAAAGACGTGATGTACGAGTTTTTCGATCGGTTGGTGAACGTCGCCCTGCCGAAAGTCCGCGATTTTCGGGGCATATCGGCCAGCGCTTTTGACGGCCGGGGCAACTATTCCATCGGTCTTCACGAGCAGATTATTTTCCCGGAAATCGAGTATGACAAAATCGAAAAGATTAAGGGGATGAACATTACCATCGTGACGTCGGCCCGGACGGACGAAGAAGCCCGCGTTCTGCTCCGACTGATGGGCGTGCCCTTTAAGAATTAAAACAGGAAGCTCCGGAGGAATTGTAGCGTGGCAAAAAAGTCATTAATCGCAAAGGCAAACAGGAAACCGAAATTTGCGGTTCGGGAATACAACCGCTGTCAGATTTGCGGGCGGCCCCGGGCGTATTATAGAAAATTCGAAATGTGCAGAATCTGCCTGAGGAAGCTGTCCCTGCAGGGCGAGCTTCCCGGCGTGATCAAATCAAGTTGGTAACCATCGTGTAAGGAGAATAAGCATGGGGATGACGGATCCTATTGCCGATATGCTGACCCGGATACGCAACGGGAATAAAGCCCGCTTCAAGAATGTCAGCGTTTACATGTCGCAGATGAATATGAATATTGCCAGAGTCCTGAAAGCGGCCGGATATATCCACAATTATGAGGCCGTGAAGAATGAAAGCGGCCGTGCAATGCTCAAGATTACGCTGAAATATCCGGACGCCAAGCATACGGTCATTACCGATATTAAAAGAGTCAGCAAACCCGGCCGCAGGGTGTACGTTTCCGCCGACAAGATTCCCAAAGTGCTCAACGGTTTCGGTATTTCGATTCTTTCCACGTCCCGCGGCATCATGACCGACCAGGAAGCCAGAGAGTCGAATGTCGGCGGTGAAGTGCTTTGCAAGGTTTGGTAGTTCAATTACAGAGGGTAGACGGGAGTTCTGATTCATGTCGAGAATAGGCAAAAAACCAATCACGTTTCCGAAAAATGTGAAGATCAGCCAGAACGGCAATATCGTTAAAGTGGAGGGGCCCAAGGGAACCTTGTCTTCAAAATTGCCGGACGGCATTGCGATGACGGTAAAGGAAAATCAGCTGACGATCGAGAGAGTGTCGGATGATCGTCTGGCCCGGTCCTATCACGGTCTGGCCCGGACGCTGGTGAACAACATGGTGACCGGCGTCAGCGCCGGTTTTGAGAAGGGACTGGAAATCTCGGGCGTCGGCTACCGCGCGGAGATCGCCGGCTCGAACCTGAAACTGGTTTTGGGATTTTCCAGCCCGGTCGAATACAGCATTCCCAAAGGCATTGAGGTCAGGATCGACAAGCAGGTCAACCTCGTCGTTTCCGGAATCAACAAAGAACTGGTGGGGCGCGTCGCGTCGGAGATCCGCTCGTTGAAGAAGCCGGAGCCCTATAAGGGGAAAGGCATTAAATACGCCGGTGAGCATATTCGCCGGAAGGCCGGTAAAGCGGCAGGCGCTAAATAATCGTTTCGGGAAACACAGCAAAAAAGAGGTGGAACATTGGCTTCCAAAAAGACGCTTAAAGTAAGAGAGAAAAGGGAAAAGAGAGTCAGGGGCAAACTGACGGGAACCGCGGAAAGGCCCCGCCTTTCGGTTTTCCGGTCGGACAAACACATTTATGCACAGGTGATCAACGATGCACAGGGTACAACGATTGCCACGGCTTCCACGCTGAGCAAGGAATTGGCCGGAAAGCACAAGGGGATCAAGAAAGTGGATGTGGCCCGGGAGGTGGGCAAGCTGATTGCGGCGCGCCTGCAGACGCTGGGAGTGGAGAAAGTCGTTTTTGACAGAGGACGGTTTCTCTATCATGGACGCGTAAAAGCCCTGGCCGATGCGGCACGGGAAAGCGGACTTAAATTTTAATTACTTTTGTGAACGGAACTCATGATCAGAGAAGAATCCATCGATAAAAGAGACATGAAAGAAGTGGAGCTCCTGGACCGGGTCATTGCCATTAACCGTACGGCAAAGGTCGTCAAGGGAGGAAGGCGTTTTCGTTTCAGCGCGATCGTGGTGGTCGGCGACGGCCAGGGCATGATCGGCGCGGGACTGGGAAAAGCCCACGAAGTTCCCGAGGCGATCCGCAAGGGAATGGAAATGGCCAAGAAAAACATGGTCAAAGTCGCGGTGGCCAACAAAACGATTCCTTATGAGGTTCTGGGAAAATTCGGCGCGGGAAAAGTGCTTCTGAAACCGGCGTCGGAAGGAACCGGATTGATTGCCGGCGGGGCGGTGAGAGCCGTTCTGGAAGTGGCCGGCGTTCACAATATTCTGACCAAATGCCTAGGCTCGCATAATCCGCACAATCTGGTCAAGGCGACCGTTGACGGGCTTTGTCAGTTGAAGGATCCGGCGGAAATTTCCGCGCGGCGGGGCAAGTAAAGAATATGACGAGGGTGTTGATACAGTGGCTAAAATGTTGAAAGTGAAAATGGTAAAAAGTGTCATCACGCGGCCGGAGAAGCAGAGAAAAATCATGCGCGGCCTGGGACTGACCAAGGTAAACAAAACCGTGACTCTGGCCGATACCCCGGAGATTCGTGGCATGATTCACAAAGTCATCCATCTGGTTTCTGTGGAAGAGTCAAAGGAGTAGGGCTATGGATTTGAGTTCTCTGAAAGCGCCCCTGGGGGCGACCAAAAAGAGAAAAAGAGTCGGCCGCGGCGACGCGTCCGGCCACGGAGGAACGTCCGGCAAAGGACACAAGGGACAGAAAGCCCGCTCCGGCGGCTATGTGCGCGACGGATTTGAAGGCGGTCAGATGCCCATGTCCCGGCGGCTTCCGAAGAGAGGCTTCCGCAATCCCTTCCGGGAAAGCTATGTCGGCGTGAACGTTATGGATTTGTGCCGCAAATTTGAGAAGGGCGCCGTGATTGATGAAGAGGCCATTCTGAAAAGCGGCCTGGTCAAGAAAAAGGGCGCCGGAATCAAGATTCTGGCCAAGGGAAACATCGATTTTCCCGTGACCGTGAAAATGGCGAAAATCAGCGCGGCCGCGAAAGCCAAAATTACCGCGGCGGGCGGATCGATTGAAGAGGTAATCTGATTTGTTAGAGGGACTGGGCGGCGTTTCCAAAATACCCGAACTGCAGAGAAGAATTCTGTTTACGCTGCTTCTTCTGGCGGTGTACCGCGTCGGTGTTTTTATTCCGACCCCCGGCATCGACAATACGGCGCTTCTGGCTTTTTTCGAGCAGGCGCGCGGTTCCATGCTGGGCTTGATGGATTTGTTTGCCGGCGGCGCCCTGAGCACTTTTTCCATTTTTGCCCTGGGCATCATGCCCTACATTACCTCGTCCATTATCATCAACTTGCTGACGGTGGCCATTCCGCATCTGGAAAAACTTTCCAAAGAGGGGGAGAACGGCCGCCGGAAAATTACCCAGTACACCCGCTACGGCACGGTGGGACTGAGCATCATTCAGGGATTCGGCATCGCCTGGGGATTGCAGCAGATGGCCAGCCCGACAGGCGCCCCCATCGTTCTGCATGCCGGCTGGGGCTTTATTCTGATGACGATCATCACCCTGACCTCCGGAACGGCGTTTCTGATGTGGCTGGGGGAGACCATTACGGAAAAGGGGATCGGCAACGGCATTTCGCTGATCATTTTCGCCGGCATTGTCTGCAATCTGCCCGGGGCCGTCGGCAACACCTGGCGCCTGTATTCGTCCGGCGAACTGCATTTTCTCCTGCTGGTGCTGCTGGCGCTGTTCATGATCGCCGTGATCGGAGCGATTGTTTACGTGGAGGCCGCGCAAAGACGCATTCCGGTCCAGTACGCCAAGAGAATCGTCGGCCGGAAGATGTACGGCGGACAGACAACCCATTTGCCGCTGAAGATCAATTCCGCGGGCGTTATTCCGCCGATCTTTGCGTCTTCAGTGATCATGTTTCCCGCAACCATCGCCAACTTTGCGCCGGCGGGTTTAATGAAGACGATCTCGGGGTACCTGATGCCCGGGCGATTGGGCTATGAAATCCTTTTTGTCGGCTTGATTTTCTTCTTCTGTTTCTTTTATACGGCCGTGACGATCAAACCGGACGACATGGCGGAAAATATGAAAAAATTCGGCGGGTATGTTCCGGGAATCCGGCCGGGAAAGAAAACCGCCGAATATATTGAAGAAATTCTGGAAAGGCTCACGTTCAGCGGGGCGGTTTATGTTTCCATCATCTGCGTGCTGCCCAGCGTGCTGATCTCGCAGCTGAACACGCCTTTCTATTTCGGCGGCACGTCTTTGTTGATTGTCGTCGGCGTGGCCATGGACACGGCGAGCCAGATCGAATCGCATCTGCTGACCCGCCAGTACGAGGGGTTCATGAAAAAAGGACACATGGCGCGCAGACGATAAGGCAATGTGCTGAAGGTTGGGGCTCATGGTCATTCTGAAACAGCCGGACGAGATCGACAAAGCCAGAGC
>CAZVGQ010000004.1:24409-28643 GCA_964626775.1 uncultured Smithella sp.
GGCTTTTACGGGGATGCGGCGGTTACGCTTCCCGTGGGCAGAGTGAGCGAAGAGGCAACCCGGTTGATGCGGGTGACCGAACAGAGTTTATACGCGGCGATTGACCAGGCCTCTTCCGGAAACCGCCTGGGAGACATCTCGGCGGCGGTTCAGGAAACGGCGGAATCTGCCGGGTATTCCGTTGTTCGGGATTTTGTCGGACACGGCATCGGCAGAAATATGCACGAGGACCCCCAAATTCCGAATTTCGGGAAAAAAGGACGGGGAATCGAGCTGCAGGCGGGAATGGTTCTCGCCATTGAGCCGATGGTCAACGCGGGCAGGTATCGGGTAAAGATTTTGCCGGACGGATGGACGGTGATTACGGCGGATGGAAGTTTGTCGGCCCATTTCGAGCATTCCGTGGCCATTACGGACAACGGACCGGAGATCTTGAGCAAGCTGAATTGATTTTTTTTCATTTAACCGGCGGTTGAAAAATGTATGGCCAAAGAGGAAGCAATAGAAGTTGAAGGTCGGGTGCTGGAGCCCCTGCCGAATGCCATGTTTCGGGTGGAACTGGAAAACGGACATAAGGTTCTGGCGCACATATCCGGCAAAATGCGCATGCATTTTATCAAAATATTGCCCGGGGACAAAGTTACGGTGGAGCTTTCCCCTTATGATCTGACCCGGGGCCGGATTACCTACAGGACGAAGTGAAAGCCTCATTTGCCGGGGAGAAGGAGCAGGAGTCGTGAAAGTACGATCGTCAGTGAAAAAAATATGCGAGAAGTGCAAGATTGTCAAACGCAAGGGTGTTTTGCGCGTGATTTGTGAAAACCCCAAACATAAGCAGCGCCAGGGCTAGTTTCAACCATATCAGGAGGTTATAGGTGGCACGAATTTCAGGTGTTGATTTACCGAAAAACAAGCGAATGGAAGTTGCCTTAACGTACATTTACGGCATCGGCAAAACCCGGGCCAAGCAGATTCTGAAAGAATCGGGCGTCAGTCCGGACACGAAGACCGACCAGCTGGCGGACTCCGAGATTTCGGCCATTCGAAGCATTATCGATAAGGAGGGGAAGGTCGAAGGGGATCTGCGCCGTGAGATTTCCATGTCGATCAAGCGCCTGATGGACATCGGCGCTTACCGCGGCCTGCGCCACCGCAAAGGGCTGCCGGTCCGGGGGCAGAGAACCCATACCAACGGACGGACGAGAAAAGGTCCGAGACGGGCCATCGCGGGCAAGAAAAAATAGCTGAAAATATTTTCGACCGGAGGGAAAATGGCGAAAACAGTCAGGAAAACAGGCAAGAGAAAAGAAAAGAAAAACATTACGGAAGGGGTTGCCCATATTCAATCCACTTTCAATAATACCATTATTACGATCACGGACATGACCGGCAACGTGATTTCCTGGTCGTCCGCGGGACTCCAGGGATTCAAAGGATCGCGCAAGAGCACGCCCTTCGCCGCGCAGATGGCCGCGGAAGACGCGGTGCGCAAAGCCAAGGATCAGGGCATGCGCCGCGTCCAGGTTTATATCAAAGGTCCGGGCGCCGGACGGGAATCTGCGCTGCGGTCGCTGCAGCTGGCCGGATTGACCATTACGATGATTCGCGACGTTACGCCTGTACCGCACAACGGCTGCAGACCGCCGAAGCGGCGCAGGGTATAATATTCATATTTCAAGAATACTTGAGAAGAGTAAAGGGAGGCTTTTTTGGCAAGATATACGGATTCCTCATGTCGTTTGTGCCGTCGGGAAGGCTTGAAGCTTTTTTTGAAAGGCGATCGGTGTTATTCGGAAAAATGTTCTTTTGAGCGAAGGGGCTACGCGCCGGGAGATCACGGCCAGTCTCACAAGAAACAGCAGTCGGACTACGGCACCCAGCTGCGCGAAAAGCAGAAGCTCAAAAGAATGTACGGACTTCTGGAAAAGCAGTTTCACGGCTACTTTGAAAAGGCGGATCGCCAAAAGGGCATTACCGGCACCAATTTGCTGGTGCTTCTGGAGCGCAGGCTGGACAACATGATTTTCCGCCTGGGGTTTGCCAACTCCAGAGTCGAGGCGCGGCAGCTGATCAGCCACGGCCATTTTCTGGTGAACGGGAAGGCGGTCAATATTCCGTCGTACCTGCTCAAAGCCGGCGATGAAGTGACCATTAAAGAAGGCTCCCGGAAGATCAACCGGATTCTGGAAGCGATGGAAACCGTTGCCAGGCGCGGAGTGCCGCATTGGCTGGGATTGGATAAAGACAGCTTTAAAGCGACCGTTAAAATGCTGCCGGTGCGCGAAGATCTGACGATGCCGGTGCAGGAACAGCTTGTCGTGGAACTTTACTCCAAGTAAGCAACCAACATATTGAATAAACCAACTTAAGGGTGGGTTTGATTATGCAGAGAAACTGGTCGAGTTTAATTCGTCCCAAACGTGTAGATGTCGATGAAGCCACGCATACACGGTTCTACGGAGAATTTACCATTCAACCTCTGGAAAGAGGGTTTGGAATAACACTGGGAAACGCGTTGAGAAGGGTTTTGTTGTCGTCCATCCAGGGAGCGGCCATTACCTCCGTTAAAATCGATGGTGTTTTGCACGAGTTTTCCACGATCCCCGGCGTCAAGGAAGATGTCACGGACGTGATTTTGAATCTGAAGGGCGTCCGTTTCAAACTGGGCGCGGCGGATACGAAAGTCGTAAAATTCAACGTGACCAGCGCCGGCGTGATTACGGCCGGCGACATCATTACCGACGGAACGATTGAGGTTTTAAACCCCGATCATTATATCGCGACGCTGTCCGGCGGCGGTTCGCTGAAGGCGGAAATGGTCGTGAAAATGGGCAAGGGCTATATCGCCGCGAAAAAAGAGCTGGAGCCCGATCAACCGGAAGGCACCATCAATATCGACGCCATTTTTTCGCCGATCAAGAAAGTCAACTACGTGGTGTCGCACGCCCGCGTCGGCCAGATTACGGATTACGACAAGCTGGTGCTGGAAGTCTGGACGGACGGAAGCCTGAATCCGGGCGACGCCATCGCTTATTCGGCCAAGATCCTGAAGCAGCAGCTGGATGTGTTCATCAATTTTGAAGAAGTTGAGGAAGATGCCGCTCCGGAACAGGGCGAGGATGGAAAAGGCAACGTCAATGAAATTCTCATGAGGTCGGTGGAAGACCTGGAGCTTTCCGTTCGCTCGGCCAATTGCCTGAAAAACGCGGGCATCAACACGATCGGGGAGCTGGTCCAGAAAACCGAGGCGGAAATGCTCAAAACCAAGAATTTCGGACGCAAGTCTCTCAGTGAAATTAAAGATATTCTCAACGAATACGGCCTTGCCTTCGGCATGAAGCCGGAGGAAAACGCTTAAAACAGCAAAGCGACCGGAACTCAGACCGCGGAGCAGGGCGGCGTTTGATGAATCATCGGGAGACGGTCAGGAAAGGATAATGTAACCATGTATCACGGTAAGGCGGGCAGAAAACTGGGACGAACGTCCAGCCATCGGGAAGCCATGTTTCGCAACATGGTGACATCGATCATCAGGCATGAAAGCATTCGGACAACCGATGCGACGGCCAAGGAAGTGCGCAAGCTGGCGGATCGAATGATTACGCTTGGGAAAAGAGGCGACCTGCACGCGCGCCGGCAGGCGCTGTCGGTGGTTCGGGACAAAGAGATGGTCGCCAAACTTTTCGGCGAACTGGCCGAACGCTTTCGTTCCCGCGCGGGCGGCTACACCCGGATCGTCAAGGTCGGCTATCGCTTTGGCGACAACGCGCCGGTTTCCATTCTGGAATATATTCCGGATGAGAACAAGAAAGAAAAGGCAAAGCCGAAGAAGGCAAAAAAGGCTGAATAGCCAATCAAACTAAATCATAAAAGGCAGGGCGTGCGCCCTGCCTTTTTTTGTGGTTGTTTTTTGAAATCAATCAAGGTATTGATACATCACTATCGCAAAGGAGGAGTCGTGATGGCAGAAAAGAAAATCGGCGAAGTGCTCAAGTTTTTTGCGAAGCCTTCGGTGGCGGCGGTCCATCTCTCGGAAGGCGAATTGCAGGTCGGCGACAGCATAAAATTTTCCGGCCACACAACGGAATTTACCGACGTGGTTCAGTCCATGGAAGTGGACAACAAACCGGTGCAAAAAGCCGTGGCGGGTGATTCCATCGGTCTGAAGGTCTCGGACCGCGTACGGCCCGGAGATGAAGTTTTTAAAGTGATTCCCGATTAATCTTCAACGGAT
>CAZVGQ010000005.1:0-25043 GCA_964626775.1 uncultured Smithella sp.
CGATGTACGACCTGGCGCGCGAAGCCGCAAAATCAAAACTGCCCGACGGCCCCTTTACCGGCGTGCCGTTTCTTCTCAAGGACATTCTGGCCTCTTACGGCGGCGTGCGAATGACGCTCGGCGCCAAAGTCTTGAAAGACCTCGTCCCGGATCATGACAGCGAGCTGGTCGCCCGCCACAAAAAGGCGGGCCTGATCGTGGCCGGCAAGACCAACACGCCCGAATTCGGCATCCTTCCGACCACGGAGCCGGAACTTTTCGGTCCGGCCCGGAATCCCTGGAACACCAACTGCTCAACCGGCGGATCAAGCGGCGGATCGGCCGCTGCCGTCGCGGCGCGCATCGTTCCCATGGCGCACGGGAACGACGGCGGCGGATCAATCCGAATCCCCGCTTCCTGCTGCGGCGTTTTCGGCCTGAAGCCGACCCGGGGCCGAATCACCCTGGGGCCGGATTTCGGCGACATGATCGGCGGACTGGTGAATGAACACGCGTTGACGATTTCCGTCCGGGACAGCGCGGCGCTGCTGGACGCGACGGCGGGCAGTCTGAGGGGCGATCCCTACTGGGCGCCGCCCGTGGAGCGGCCTTTCGCGCGGGAAGCGGATACGGATCCGGGGAGGCTGCGCATCGCCTTTACCTCAAAAGCCCCCACGGACAAGCCGGTGCATGAAGACTGCGTTCGCGCGGTCCAGGATGCGGCCCGACTATGCGAAGAGCTCGGGCATTCAGTTGAGGAAGCCGCCCCCGTCCTCGACGGAAAAATTCTGACCCGGGCCTTTGTCGTCCTGTGGTTTGCCGGCATCGCCTCCATCGTCAAGATGCTGGGAGTATCCAAAGAACAGGTGGAGCCCCTGACGTGGGCCATCTTCGAACAGAGCCAGACCACTAGCGCTGCGGACTACCTGATCGCCGTCCAGACCATTCAGCACGTCTCCCGCGATGTCGCCTCGTTCTTTGAGCAATATGACGTTTTGCTGACGCCTACGCTGGCCAAGCCGCCGGCGCCGCTGGGCTCGTTTGACCCGAAGCCGGATGACCCGATCGCGGGGTTTGCCGAGTCGGCCCGCTACGCGGTTTTCACGCCGATCTGCAACGCAACCGGGCAGCCGGCGATGTCTGTCCCGCTTTTCTGGAACAGCGAAGGACTGCCGGTGGGAACCCATTTCATCGGACGATTCGGCGATGAAGCCACGCTGTTTCGACTGGCCGGCCAGCTCGAAAAGGCCAGGCCGTGGGCAAACCGCCGTCCGCCCGTGTGCGCATAAATAAATAGGGACAGCGCCTCTTTATTTTAAGTTTTAAGATTTAAGGGGAAAAAGAGAAAACAGGCCAGAGGCTACGGGCGATAGAAAAAGAAGTGGATGGTGAATGGTGGATGAGCAATGAGCGATAGGTTTCATGGTTCGACGGGCTCACCATGACAATGTAGGGCGAGCCGTTTGTGACCTTCAGGTTATCAGGCCCGCTGCCAAACCCGTGTGTAATGTTTATTTGGCGAACCTAAAGGTACGCCCTACGTCCAACCCTCCAGCCTTGACAAGCTGTTCATTTAATGGAAGGATTCGCCACAAACACGTTTCTTGGAGGATTCCTATGAAGAAGCAAAATTTTGTCCGCAACGTTTTTTTGTTGATGATTCTGCCGGCCATGCTGATCTTCAGCACCGGTCTTTACGCAGCCGAAAATCCCGCAGCGCAAAAACCCGATTATGATGTGATCGTCATCGGCGCCGGCATGGGCGGGCTTTCCGCGGCGGCGCACTTGGCCGTCAAGGGGCAAAAAGTGCTGGTTCTGGAAAAGCATTTTGTGGTGGGCGGCAGCACAACCAAATTCACCCGCGGGGAATTTACCTTTGACGCGGCGCTGCATGAAATGGCCGGCGGCGGCCCCGGGAAGATGGACCGTGGATTGTACCAGCTGCTCAAAGCGACCGGCGTGGACAAAAAAGTGGAACTTTATGAAGTCCCGCATTTCTACCGGTCGATTTTCCCCGGCGTGGACATCACGCTTCCGCCGAACTGGCCGGGGTTCAAGAGCGAACTGAAAAAGAAATGGCCGGAGGAATCGGAAGGCATAGAAAAATTTCATACGCTCTGCTCCAGCGTGTATGGGGATATCATGGAACTGCGGGATCTCTTCCGCAAGGGCAGCGTCGGCGGCACGCTAACGCAGATTCTGGTTCCGCTCCGTCAGCGGGCCTTTTATCAATGGAAAGACCGCACCGTGAAAGACCTGATGGATCAATGCTTTAAAAACGAAGATCTCAAGGCGGTGGTTTCCCAGTTATGGGTTTTCTACGGCGCTCCGGTGGAAAAGGAATCGGCGCTGATCTTTATGGCGGCCACCGAAAGCTACCTGAGCGACGGCGCCTGGCATATCAAGGGCACGTCCCAGGCTCTGGCCGACGGTTATGCGGCCCGCATCCGCGAACTGGGCGGAACGGTTCTGACCGGCACGCTGGTCACGAAGATACTGCTGGAAAACGGCCGGGCCATCGGCGTCCGAACCGCAAAAGGCAAAACCTACACGGCCCGCTATATTGTCGCCAACACGGATCCCTATCAACTGGCCGACAAGCTGGTCGGCCGGGAAAATCTTCCGGCCAAATACCTGGAGAAAATCGACGCGATGAAACCCGCCAATTCCCTGTTCGGCGTGTATATTGGTCTGAATATCGATCTGAAAGCCCTGGGCTACGACGACACGGAAATCTTCTACAACACCTACCGTGAAAGCATGAAGAACTACGAGGCCATGATGAAGGGCGACTTCGAAAAAGGAGCGGTGGCCATAACGATCTATACGAACCTGGGCGATCCTGTCTATGCGCCGAAAGGCAAATCCGTGGTCAAGCTGGACGCCTATTCCGACATCTCCGTCTGGCCGAAGGACCGGGCGGAATACGCCAGACTGAAGGAACAGAAGGTTGACGAGCTTATCGCCCTGGCCGCTAAAATCATTCCTGAGCTCAAGGACCCCAAAAACATCATCATCAAGGAAGGCTACACGCCGAAAACCATCGAGCGCTTCACGATGAACAAGGGCGGCGTGGTTTACGGCTTTTATTTGTCGCCGGATCAATGGCAGAAAATTCCCAACAACACACCGATTCAAAATGTCTTCATCGCCAGCAACTGGACACAGGCGTGGCACGGCGTGGGCTCCGGCCAGGTCAACGGCTGGCGCGCGGCGCGCCTGATTCTGGACCGGGAGGGCATCGAGTAAAATGAAAACGGCCGAGCGGGGCAGCGGAAGTGAAAATTTCCGCGGCCCCGCCCTGATGAAATGATCCGGCAGATCAAAGAAGAAACGCTCGATCACCAAATGAAAATGAAAAACGCCTGGGAGCAGGAAAGAAAATCGGCTTCTTCTCAGACGGCATCCTGATCAAAGCGCCGGGCCGGCGCGCCCGGCCCGGCCACCAGAATGCGGGCGACTTGCTAGCATGGGTTGTCAATCCGCCGAATATACAAGGGTATTATCCAACATACCCTCCACAATTGTGCCTTCCCGTTTGAGGTGCTGAAGGTAAACATAAGTTTCGTTGAGCGCCATGAATTTTTCCCAGCCGTCCCAGTTAGCCGCGTCCGCTCCGATCATTTCCCTGCAGATGCAAAAAGTGGTTTGCGGGCGGGCGCCGATCCTTTTGAGCAGCAGGTCCTTTTTCATCGCGTGGTGCTCCCGGATTTCGTAAATCCGCTCTTGAACGCCGTTAAAAGAATTTCCATGTCCCGGATGAACCATGCTGATCGGCAGCTTTTCAATGACCGTCAGCGATTCCAGGTAGCTTGCCAGCGGCTGAAAAACCTCATCGTCGATATTCGGACTTAAGCTCGGCGCAATGTAGGGCAGAATGTGATCGCCCGCCAGCAGAAACCCCTCATCGCGGAAAAAGAAGCAAACATGCCCCGCCGCGTGCCCCGGCGTGAAGATCACCTCAAACGCCCGCCTGCCCAAGCGCCGGGTTTCCCGGTCCCGCAACAGCGTGGCGACCTCGAGGCGCGGAATCCGTCCGCGCAGGTCTTCAATTTCCTCCACGATGGCTTCCACGTCTTTGACGGGAAGGCCGTGCCGGGCGTAAAAGAGGCGGGCCCGCGCGATCAGATCCTCCCCTCGCTGAAAACGTTCATAAACGTGCCGGGCTTCATTCGACAGATGAATGCGGGCTTTTGATTTCTCCTGGATTCTGCCGGCCAGTCCGCAGTGATCGGTATGCGTGTGGGTCAGATAAATGTCGTGGATGTTCTCTACGGAGACGCCGATGCTCGCCAGGTCCGCTTCCAGCTTTTCAAAGGCGCCGGGCATGAGCATGCCCGCGTCGAAAAGGGCCGCCTGCCCTCCTTCCACCAGCGCGTAGGCGTGGACATGCCGCAGGCGAAACGGCATGGGCAGGGTGATGCGGTAAAAGTTTTCGGAAATTTCGGAAATCATCAAAGGCAGCCTTATGGTTTGTGAATGCTTAACAAATAAAGTTCCGGGCCGCAATCAAAACTTCCAGAAGATAGGCGATAACCATGGCGGCTACCGTGAGGGCATGAACTTTAATCATTGCCAGATTGGCCGGCGCCATTGCCAGCGGATCGTTCAGATGGCGGCGCAGGACGGAAAGAGACCGGAAGGCAAAGGGAAGGCTGACGAGGCCCAGCAGCACAAAAGGGGACAAAACCCCGGCCACGGCCGAGAAGACCAGAATGCCGTAGGCGGACGCCAGACCGGCCCCATAAAGGAGCGCGCCGGTTTTTCTTCCGAAGCGGGCAACGAGGTTCCATTTTCCGCCGCGGCGGTCCGCATCGTAATCGGGAATCTCGTTGATGACGATCATCGACGCCATCAGCAGCCCCGGCACCAGTGAAGCCACGAGCGGTTCGAAAGCCGGCATCCGCGCCTGCACATAGTAGGATCCCAGCAGAATCACAGGACCGAAATTGACCAGCAGTCCCAGCTCTCCGAATCCCCGATAGCCGAAGCGGATCGGCGGCGCGGTGTAAAAAATGGAGCAGGCCATGCCGAAAATCCCGAAAACCAGCACCGGCCATCCGCAGGTCCACGCCAGATAAATGCCGATGACGGCCGTGGCCGCAAAAAAAAGAGTCGCCGCCGTCAGCATCTGCCTCTCTTTCAGCAGTCCCTCCGGCAGGACGCCGCTGCCACCGGTGAAAAAATTTTTTTCGCCGCCGGCCTGCAGGTCAACCGTGTGCCGGTAATCCAGAACATCATCCACCAGGTTGAGCCCGAAATGGTTGACGGTGACGCCGATCACGACCAGGGCGAAATGAAGACCGTTCAGGGGATGCCCGGCGGCCCAGGCCATGACCCCGCCCAAGAGCGCCGGAAGAATGCTGGGCAGGACGAAATGGAGGCGCAGCGCCCGAAGCCAGACCCGGGCGGCGGATATTCCGGCCGCGCCATAGTCTGCCTTTCCATTGTGGGAGTGTGGTTTTTGAATTCTCATGAAGGGCCTTCGTCGCGTCCGCACTGGCCGCCTGCCGGGCGGCTTTTATCCCTTATGGTTTTTGAGCAGCTCCAGAATTTTCTCGTGATACCGCCAGGCCAGAAACGCAACCACGGCGGATGCGACGGCAATGACGGCCAGCATCGCGTATTGCTCCTCGCGCGCCATATTGCCGCTGACCGACAGCATCATCGTGCCGAAAAACCGGCCGATCGTGGAAATAATGATAAAGGTCAGGGCCGGAATGCGGCTGACGCCCATGATGTAGCACAGATAATCCTTGGGAAAGCCGGGAATCAAAAACAGCAGGAAGGAAACCAGCAGACCCTTGTGCTCCATAAAATGATCAAATTTTTCAAAGACCTCTTTTTTGACCATGGTTTCCAGAATCGGCTCGCCGAAAAACCGGGCCAGCATGAAGGCCAGCCAGGAACCCAGCGAGAGCCCGATCGTGGAATAGAGCGTTCCCAGGAGCGGGCCGTACAGATAGCCGCCGATGAAACCGCTGATTTCTCCGGGAATGACGGCCACCACCACCTGCACGACCTGAATCGCGATGAAAACCAGCTCGTCATAGCGGGAGTTTCGAATGAAGGAGATGATTTTATTTTTGTCCTTGAAAAACAGATAAAGGTCAAAGTGAACAAAAAGATAGCCGACCAAGGCAATCAGCGCGAGAAGCAAAAGAATCCGCAAGGCCAAATTTCTGTTCATGAAGGGTCTCAAGTTTCCGATCTGCCGCGCAATCTTTTTTACGGTTCGTGAAATCAGGTTCTATCGTCATGGCGCGCCGGTCGGCGCCGGGAAATTTTTATATTATTAATATCGGTTTTCGTCAAACGGTTTCGGCTGTCTTCCGCGCGCCGACCGGAAAGGCGAAGGGCTTCCCTCAACAGCCCCGCGCGCTTCAAAACAGTTGACTAAATGAATGTGATGTGCAAGAAAAACGCGTCTTTGAAAACATTCGCGTATTTCCCGCGCATCCGGACAAACCATCAACCTGGAGGGCATCATGTCAAAAACGCCGCAAAAGCTGACCCGAAAAAAATCTGAAATTTATAAAAACGCGCCCATCGCCGGATTCGGCGAAAGAAAGCCGGACTTCACGACCATGGGCCGAAAAATAAAAAATCCGCACAAGTCGTTCCGCGAGGTCGTTTGCGTGGAAGCCTGCCGGACACCTTACGGACGGGCCGGCGGCGCCCTGAAAGAATTTTCGGCGATGGAGCTGGGCGCGCTGGCCATTCAGGAAGTTCTGCGCCGGACCGAAGGCAAGGTCAAACCCGCCGACGTGGACTACATTTTCATGGGACAGGTGGTTCCCGCAGGTTGCGGTCAGATTCCCGGACGTCAGGCCACGATTCTGGCGGGTGTTCCGGAATCCGTTCCCTCCATCACCGTCAACAAGGTATGCTCATCCGGCATCAAGACAATCGATCTGGCCTTTCAGATGATTTTGCTGGGGCGCGCGGAAATCTGCATCGCGGGCGGCCAGGAGAGCATGAGCAACTGTCCCTACACCCTGCCTGACATGCGCTGGGGAATGCGCATGGGCCTGCCCAACGGCCGCGTGGTGGACACCATGGTGTACGACGGATTGTGGGATGCTTTCTACAACCGCCACATGGCCATTCACGGCTCCGAAGTGGCCGACGAGTTCGGCTTTTCCCGCGAGGAGCAGGACGAGTGGGCGCTCAATTCCCAAATGAACGCCGTCAAAGCGATGAACGAAGGAAAACTGGACGATGAGATCTTTCCGGTGGAAGTCAAACAAGGCAAGAAAGTCTTCATCATGGACAAAGATGAAGGCCCGCGGCCGGAGACAACGATTGAAGGACTCGCCAAGCTGCCCCCCGTTTTCGGTCATCTAAGCACCGTCACCGGCAAACCCGGTTCTGTTACGGCGGGCAACGCCCCCGGCGTCAATGACGGAGGCGACGTCTGTCTCTTGATGAGCCGGGAAAAGGCCGACGAACTGGGCCTCAAACCGATTTTTACCATTGTGGATTACGCGGAAGTCTCGCAGCCGACCAAGGACATCGCCACGGTTCCGGGGCTGGCCATCAAGAAAATCCTCGAACAAAACGACATGACGCTTGCTCAAATGGACGTGATCGAAATCAACGAAGCCTTTGCCGCGGTGGCCCTGGTGAGCTGCCGGTCCATTCTGGGCATGACGAAGGAAGAAATGTTCAAAAAAGTCAACATCAACGGTGGCGCGGTGGCTTACGGCCATCCCATCGGCGCCACGGGGGCGCGCATCGCCATGACGCTGGGCTACGAGCTCAAACGCCGCGGCGGCGGCTGGGGCGTCTGCGGCATCTGCTCAGGTCATGCCCAGGGAGACGCCATGCTGATCCGCGTCGATCAATAACCGCTTGAGGCAGGGAACGCTCGCGAGCGTTCCCTGCAAAGTTCCCTGCAAAGTTTACAGGACGATTCTTTGTTGCCTGTTAATAATTATTCAATATAACAATATATTAACTTTTATGTTGCACATTAACTAACGTTATGTTATTGTGCGCATCAAAGGTTAAAATAAATGAAAAATCAAGTAATCGAAGAACTAGAAAGGTATGTCCAGGGCACGCTGGGCGTTCCTTTATCGATTCAGCCGTGGAGTGGCGGTCGGAACCTGCCGTTTTTTTTGAAAGACCAGTATACTTTCTTTCAGGCAAAGATTGCAGACCTGTCCTGCATTTTGATTGTCGCCGGAGGCGAACAGGAATCAACGCCCGCCATGATCCGCAAGCACGTTGATCTTGTGCAACCCAGGGCAGACGGTGAGGCGCTCATTTATGTTCAAAAGCAGATGAGCTCCTATAATAGAAAAAGGCTGATCGATCAGAAAGTCAGTTTCATTGTTCCCGGCAATCAGATGTATTTGCTTCCCCTTGGCGTTGATCTGCGTGAGCGCTTTAAACGAGCCCGGACACAGGCGAAATCACTGAGCCCGTCTGCCCAGGTCGTTTTGCTGCATACGCTGCTGAAAAGTCCGCAGAGAATTTTAGCCCTCAATGATTTGGCTTTGCAGTATGGTTATTCCGCCATGACGATGTCGCGGGCCTTCAGCGAGATCGATTCTCTGGGGCTTTTTGAAATTTCTATCCGAAAACGCAAACGGGAACGGATTTTAAAAGGAACAAAACTAGAAATCTGGGAGAAGACGCTGGACTATCTGCGCAGTCCGGTGATCCGTCGTTTATATGTCGATCCGTCGATTAATTTGCCTGACGGCGTCTGCGCTGGGCTTTCGGCCCTTGCCCGCTACTCGACCCTTGCAGAACCGGGCAACAAGGTCCTGGCTGTCGGAAACGTCACAGGAAAGTTGTTGATTCAAAAATACGGAAGGGAGGCGCTGTCCCGAAAAGATGTGCAGGATTATGAGATCGAAGTTTGGAGCTACGCGCCCGCTTTATTTGCGGTGGATGGCGTGATCGATCGCCTCTCCTTGTTTCTTTCGCTTCGCGATGAAGAAGACGAGCGCGTGGAAGCGGCGCTGGAACAAATGATGAGAGAAATGCAATGGTAAAAGGTCTGGACGTGTTCCAAAAACATTTTCAGGATTATGCGGATCGTTACATTCTTATCGGCGGAACCGCCTGTGACCTGGCGCTGAAAGAAGCCGGTCTGTCCTTTCGGGCGACAAAAGATCTGGATATCGTTTTATGCATCGAAACCATTGACCGGCCTTTTGTGAAAGTCTTCTGGGCTTTTATCCGGGCCGGAGGGTATCAAATTCAGGAAAAGGCGTCCGGTGAAAAGCAATGCTATCGTTTTACAAAACCCGTGGATAATTCATTTCCGTTTATGCTGGAGCTGTTTTCACGAAAACCGGATACGTTATCCATTGACGCTGAGGGTCATCTGACGCCGATCCCTATCGATGACGAAGCCGCCAGCCTGTCGGCAATTCTTCTTGACGATGGATACTACTTCTTCATCACACAAGGGAAACGGGAAAACAATGGTCTGATGGTTATCGGGGTGGATCGGTTGATTCCCCTCAAAGCAAAAGCCTGGCTCGATCTGACACAAAGAAAGCAAAAAGGCGAAGCTATCGATTCAAAAAACATTCGCAAACACAAAAATGACGTGCTCCGTCTATACAGAATTGCTGAAACCAACACTCAAGTACTCTTGCCCGATAACATTACCCGCGATTTGCAGACCTTCTTTAAGGCCATCATTGCAGAGCCGACGGATTTGGCGGCACTCAGTCTGGCATCAACGACTTTGGAGGCAGTGATTGCCGATTTGAAAAAAATGTATGGAATGATCTGATACTGACAAAAAGCCATTTATGGATTGCCGCAAAAACGTGGTGTCTGCGGCATCCGCTTGGGCCATGCCCGAGCGGGATGCCATGCTCCTTCGCGTGGATAAATAATCATTTTGTAGGGAACAACTTGAATAACCTGAAGGTCGCGAGACCGTTCTCTACCGAATGTTATCCAGCAGTTTGATGAAGTTGCTCTTGGCTTTGTACCTGGTCCGAAGCTCGTCCACGTAAGCCGTAAACGCTTCATCCTTGCCCTGCCGAAGCATCAAGGGCTGAATCTTTTTGCTCAACTGGACAGCCTCTTCGTACGCCTTATTGTTCGTCTGCTCGATTGTCGGATGGACATATTTCATGTACACTTCCACGGCGTCCAGCGGATGATCCTGCGCGCGCAGCGCCGCCAGTTTTGCCGGATTCTGCTTTGCTTTTTCGCAGGACTTCAGATGAAGCTCCTGCAAGCGATACATGACGTCTCCCATACCGCCGTCCGAATCGTCCATGTATTGCACCGCCCCGGCCGCCTGCTGAAATCCATACTCCGCAAGTTCCGCCACGTCCCCGGCATGCGGTCCATCCAGTAATTCCTCGATGGAATCCACCATGTCATCGATGCCCCGAATATAGCGATAAGCCTCCCGGTAAGACACAAAATCAGGGGTATCAAAAGCATTGCGAATCATTTGCTTCCAGGCTGTGCGATTAACCCCCCCCGGACCGGGCCTGTGACGTCTTAAGATGAAGCTTTTTCCTCAGCAGTTCGTCTTCCTGGACCTGTTCCATCAGCATCCCTACCAGCACAGACTTGTCCACAGCATGCAAATAACTTTCAATGTCTTTGAGATTCACTACAGAGGAGGCTCGGGTATTTTTCAATTTGCCGGCGGCGATCCAGGCCAGCGCCACGGCCACACAATGTTTGCAGAATTCACCATCATCACCCATCGGGCAGGTGCAGGAGTAATCGATGTCATTTCCCGCGGCAGGTTTCATTTTAACGGTGTAAGTCCGGCTGCCGTCGACTTTGGCGAGGATGGTGCCGTTGTACTCGGCAAGATCGCGCACCTGACCGTTTTCATAATAATCCCGCCCCCGCTCCAGCGCGCGGCGTGGAGCAAGTGTTGCGATTGTTTTTTCAATCAATGAATTTTTCATTTCGATTCAAACGGGCTTCTTCAAAAGTCTTTAGCTGTGTCAAACCCGTGCGAGTTTTATTTTCTTCCGTCAAGGCGGCAAACCATCCGGAAAGAAGGATAGAGGATTTCTCTTAAGTTGGCAATGCCGGATTTCATGTTATCCATTCCGTTATCGGAATGGTATTTTATCCGCAATGGCTTGATGCTCTGTCAAACGTGTCCGGTCCGGCGACGATAGGAACGTAAAAACCGGGATCCATGCATACCCGCAAGGAAATTAATGATTGCAGCGCAGTTTCAAACGTTATCTTGACATACGGCCTTGGCCGTGTTTTACAAAAAATTCTTTTTGCCTTGTTCCCCGTAACGCGGCAAACAAGATTGAGAATTTGAAAATTTATGCTGTTTACCCTATTCACCATTTTTGCCTCATCTTTTGTCATCGCGCTTTCCGGCGCGCTGATGCCGGGGCCGCTGCTGACGGCGACGATCAGCGAGAGCTCGCGGCGGGGTTTCTGGGCCGGGCCGCTGATGATTGCCGGCCACGCCATTTTGGAACTGGCGCTTGTGATTGCTCTTTTCCTGGGGTTGGCCCCGTTTTTTCAGATGCCGGTGGTTTTTGTGGCCAGCGCGCTCGCGGGCGCGGTCATTCTGGTCTGGATGGCGGCGGGAATGCTGCGGTCTTTGCCCACCCTGCGGCTTTCCTGGGAGGCAAAGCAAAACAAAATGAACCATCCGGTGGTCAGCGGAATTCTGATGAGCGTTTCCAATCCCTACTGGATCATCTGGTGGGCAACGATCGGCATCGGGTATATTTTCTACGCCTGGCAGTATGGTCTTTGGGGAATTGCCTTTTTCTTCGCCGGTCACATTTCGGCGGACCTGGCCTGGTATTCTTTCATCGCCGGCGCGGTCGCCCGGGGCAGGCGCCTGCTGACGGACCGGCTCTACCGCCGGCTGATCGGACTTTGCGCCCTTTTCCTGATCGGTTTTGCCGGTTATTTCGCCTTTGCGGGCTTCGTCAAACTCAAAGATCTTCTGTCATAACCGCGACCGGATCAAATCCAGAATCTCTTCATTGGGGGGAATGTCCGCCATGGAATGGCCATAATGCACAAAGCGGACCTTCCCCGTGCGGTCAATCAACATCTGCGCGGGAAGCCTGCCCAGCTTGAAGAGCTTCACTTCCTGTCCGTAAAGCTTCAGAACGCGGTGCTCCGGATCCGGAAGACCAACAAACGGCAGATCATGTTTTTTCCAGTAGTCCCGGAATGTCTCGGGTGTTTCAGGGCCCGCAACAAGGATTTCCGTATCGAGCTGCACGAACGAATCGTAATCCCGGCGCAACTGCGCCATGTGCGCGCGGCAGAACGGTCACATAAAACCGCGGTTGAAAACGACCAGAACGTTTTTTTGTCCGGCATAATCGGACAGGGACACGCTTTTGCCGTTGAAATCGTTCAGCGTGAATTCGGGCGCCTGTGTGTCGAGCTCCACTCTGGGCATGGTGAAATCCTCCTTTTATGATTCGAAAATATTCACCTCCTGCCCTTCCGGCAGGACTTCAAACAAATCTTTGACATCCCGGGGGATGGAACGAAGAGACCCTTTTTGGGCGTCCACAAAAACCCACTCCGTTTCCCCGTGGGCCAGCAACGCTTGGTCGTTCTTTCGAAAAATTTGATACCGGCGCAGCGACTGGACCCGGCGGAGGCTCGCAACCCACGTGCAGACCAGCACCCGGTCGCCGGCAAAGGCCGGTTTTAAATACACAACTTTATGCGTGCGCACCACCCAGGTCGCGCCGACGGCGTTTGTGGCCGCGGTGCAGCCGGATGCCTCGGAATGCCGCATGGCCGCATCCTGCATCCAGCGCAGATATTCGACGTTGTTGACATGCCCGTTCTGGTCTTCCGCATCTTTGGGCACCAAAAGTTCATAACGAAAAATGGGGCTCATAAAGGTTCGTTTTCCCTCGCATCAACCGTCATTCCAATTTTCCTTCGGCATTTGTCCCATACCTCAGGCCGGAACAAAATCGGAGGATCGCACCTCCCTGAGCTTCAGGGCTTCCGTCGGGCAGACGACGGTGCAAACCCCACACCCCAGGCACCGATCCGGATCGACGGCAGCAAGATCATTTTGCATCGAAAGGGCTTCGAAGAAGCACCGGTCGATGCACGTTTCGCATCCGCTGCAAAGATCGACATCGACAAAGGCCGCGAAACGGCTGGGCGCCACCCATTTTTTCGGTCCCTTCATAATCGCCCAGTTCAGGCAGCAGTCGTCGCAGCAGTTGCAGATGACGTGGCCCACCGTCTGGCGGTTGTCCACCACATGCACAAGACCTTCCTCGCGG
This sequence comes from uncultured Smithella sp., assembly GCA_964626775.1. GTDB lineage: Bacteria > Desulfobacterota > Syntrophia > Syntrophales > Smithellaceae > UBA8904. Next base: position 13,230 of record CAZVGQ010000005.1, read on the forward strand.
CATTTTTTCAGGATTTCCACGGCTTCTTTGGGGGTGATGGCCCGGCCGGTGCCTCGTTCGATATTGTATTCGGCGGCGCGGTCCACCTGCATGCAGACTTCCAACGGCTTGTTGCAGTTGCCGGAAATCACACGGCAGGAGCAATTGGTGACGGAAAGCGTTTTGGCGTTCTCGACAATCTTCACGGCGTCATCGTAGGCCAGAATTTTGGATTGCGGCTCGATGCTTTCATTGACGGGAATCACCCGCATGATGGGCCCGGGGAGAAAATCCATGATCATCTGACCGTAACCGGGCCATTCCTTCTGCATGTACTCCTTCCAGAGGTCCAGCACCTGCCTGGAGATTCCAGGCGTCAGGCTGGTGGAATCATGCATCTGCGGAATACTTTTCACGCGATAAAATTTCTTTTCACCGCCCTTTGCGGCTTTAAAGATCAATCCCCGGTGAAACAGGGAATCCATCATCGCCGTGATGGCATCCCCGGACAATCCGGCCTTTTGCGCCAGCTCTTCCACGGTTGCGGGCGGTGACGCCAGAAGCATCACCTTTGCTTCGTCGTCATTGACGAGCGCCTCAAATATTTTTGGAATCAACGGTGATTCGCCTGCCCCTACGGCTTCGGCCAGTTGTTTGCACAAACCCATGTCCGCCATGCGCCATTTCCTCCGTTTTTAAGAATTGGGGAAATTATCGGGAAATAAATCATCCCTGTCAAGGACAAACAACAGAACAAGCAACAGGGAAATATTGGACATCAAAGATGAATTCCGCATGTTTACAATGGATAATTTATCCATGAAATGCTAACGATAGGCATCAGGTTTATTTTATCAATGTAGAGAAGGGGGTAGAAAGGGAGGAGGCTAAACCAGCAGAGCATTAGCATTAAGCTACGCGCTACGATACCACCGAAGAACACCATCTCGGACGCTTTGGGCAACTGCGGAAAATTGAGGACAACGGGGCTTTCGGCCGCTCCTGACCCCGGACCTTGCCGCCGCGTATATTTTTCTCCGACTTTCCAGGACGGCTCGAAATTGCGGCGGCTGTCCCCGTTCATGGAACGCAGACGATCATTCACCTTCCCGGTACATGGACTCGATGACGTCCTTGTACTGCGCGGCGATGGATTTGCGCTTGACCTTCATGGTCGGGGTGACTTCTCCGTCTTCCGTGTAGAGCTTCTTGTCCAGCAGGCGGAACTTGCGGATGTTTTCCACGCGGGCGATCTGTTTGTTGACCTTTTCCACCTCGTCGGAAATCAGTTTGATGACCTCTTCCGTCTTGGTAAGGCTGGCAAAGGTGGTGTACTGAACTTTTTGATCCTGCGCGTATTTCACGACGTTTTCCTCGTCGATGACAATGAGCGCCGTGACATACTTGCGCCGGTCGCCGATGACCACCGCGTCCGTGATGTACGGAGAAAACTTGAGCAGGTTTTCGATGTACTGCGGCGCGATATTTTTCCCGCCCGCAGTGATGATCAGGTCTTTTTTGCGGTCGGTGATCTTGAGGTAGCCTTCCGCGTCGATTTCCCCGACATCGCCGGTGTGGAACCAGCCGCCCTCCAACGCCGCGGCGGTCGCCTCTTCCTCCTTGAAGTATCCCTGGAAAATGCCGCCGTGTTGAATCAGAATCTCTCCGTCTTCGGCAATCTGCACTTTGGCGCCCGGCAGGTTCCGGCCCACCGTTCCCAGCTTGAAGTTTTCCGCATCCGAGATGTGCGTGATGCCCGTGGTCTCGGTCAGCCCGTAGCCTTCGCGGATGGGAATGCCGATGCTCTGGAAAAATTTCAGAATCTCATGCGAGATGGGCGCCGCGCCCGAAAATCCCAGACGGACGCGGTCAAAACCGAGCCGCTCCTTGAGCTTCCAGAAAACGCAGAAATACGCGATTTGATAGCCGATGTACAGATACCAGGGCATGGGGGCTTTCGCCAGCTTGATGGTGTTGTACCTTGAACCGATTTTGAAGGCGAGGTTGAAAACCGTTCGTTTCAGCCAGGTCGCGTCGGCCATCTTGAGCACGATGGCGGAGTGGTATTTTTCCCAGATGCGGGGCACGGCGTGAAAAAGCGTGGGCGACACGTCGCGCAGGTCGTTCATCACGGTGTCCGTGTTTTCCGTGAAGTTCACGATATGGCCCGCCCACATGTGCATCATCATGTCAAAAATCTGTTCATAGACATGGTTGAGCGGCAGGAAGGAAATGGTCTCGTCCTTCGTTTCCATCCGGGTGATTTTTTCCGTCGCCTGCGCGATCCACAGATAATTCTGATGGCCGATCATCGCGCCCTTCGGGGGACCGGTGGTGCCGGAGGTATAAATGATGGAGGCGGTCTCTTCCGTTTTTCCCTGCGCCACGATTTTCTCGTACAGGCCGGGATTTTCCCGGTCCGTCTTTTCTCCCAGCGCCATCAGATCGTCAAAGCTCATCAGCATGGGATCGTCGAAGTGCTTCAGGCCCTCCATGTCCCAGACCACGCATTTTTTGAGATGCGGCGTTCGGGCGCGGAAAACCAGCGCCTTGTCGAACTGCTCCTCGTCCTCGCAGAAGAAGACGACGGACTCGGAATGGCCGACGACATATTCACATTCCGCTGCCGGGTTGGTTGTGTAAACGCCGACGAAGATTCCTCCCAGCGACATGACGCCCATGGCCGAAAAAAGCCATTCGGGCTTGTTCTCGCCGACAATCGCCACGTGGTCGCCGCGCCCGACGCCGAGGGCGTGCAGTCCCATGGCAACTTTCTTGACGTTTTCGTAGTACTGGGCCCAGGTAATGTCATGCCAGATTCCGTAATCCTTCATGCGCATGGCAATCCGGTCCGGCTGCTCCTGCACCATAAACTTGAGGCCCTGCGGCAGGGTTTGAATCTCCTCTTTTTTCATAGTTTCTTCCTTAGCGGAAACGCACTTTCCGGCGGTAGCGTTTGTAGCCTTTCACGGAGGTCTCCGTGGCAATGCCCAGATAAAACTCCTTCACGTCGTCATCCTCGCGCAGCACTTCCGGTTTGTCGGCCCGAACGATCCGGCCGTTTTCCATCAAAAATGCGTAATGCGAATATTTCAGCGCCATGTTCACGTTCTGCTCGACCAGCAGAATCGTCACGCCCTGCTTGTTGATGCGCTGGATGATGTTGAAAATTTCCTTGGTCAACAGGGGCGACAGGCCCAGTGACGGCTCGTCGAGCATCAGCAGCTTGGGACGGCTCATCAGCGCGCGGCCGATGGCCAGCATCTGCTGCTCCCCGCCGCTCAAATGCCCGGCCTGCTGGTTCCTGCGCTCGCTCAGAATGGGAAACTGCTTGAAAACGGATTCAATGTCTTCGGCAATGCCCTTGCGGTCGCTGCGCGTGTAGGCGCCCATCTGAATGTTTTCCATGACCGTCAGCTCGGGAAACACTTCACGGCCCTCCGGCACGTAGCTGATGCCCAGGCGGACGATTTCCTCCGTGTCCATGCGGTCGATGCGCTTGCCCAGAAACTCAATCGTGCCTTTTTCCGGCTGGTCGTCGTCTTCCAGAATCCGCATGATCGTCTTGAGCGTCGTGGTTTTGCCCGCGCCGTTGCTGCCCAGAAGCGCCACAATCTGCCCCTCCTGAATTTCAAAGGAGATGCCGTGCAGCGCCCGGATCAGATCGTACCAGGTTTCAATATTTTTGACCGAGAGCATTAGTCCTCCTCTCCCAGATAGGCGGCAATCACATCGGGGTGCTTCTGCACTTCCTGCGGCGTGCCCTCGATAATCTTCACGCCCTGGCTGATGGCCAGAATCCTGTCGGAGATGCCCATCACCATGTTCATGTCGTGTTCGATGAGCAGAATCGTCACCTTGTAATCTTCCTGGATGTCCTTGATCCAGATGCGCAAATCGTCCTTCTCTTCCGTATTCATGCCGGCGGACGGTTCATCCAGCAGGAGCACCTTTGGCTCGAGGGCCAGCGCCCGCCCCAGCTCCACCAGTTTGCGCTTGCCGTAGGGCAGGTTGGAAACAAACTGGTCGCGCAGGGACTGCAGGTCCAGAAAATCGACGATATGCTCGATGAGTTCGCGATGCCGGACTTCTTCCTTTGCGCTCGCGGAATGCCTCCCCCACATGAAAGCGCCGCTGAGAATGCCTGTTTTCATGTGGATGTGCCGCCCCAGCATCAGGTTATCCATGACGGTGGCGTTGCCGAACAACTGGATGTTCTGAAATGTCCGCGCCACGCCCTTGCGGGCAATCGTGTCCGGACGCAGGCCGACCAGATTCTCGCCTTCCAGAAAGACCTCTCCGGCATTGGGCTTGTAAATGCCGCTGATCATGTTGAAGATCGTGGTCTTGCCGCTGCCGTTCGGTCCGATGATCGAAAAGATTTTGTTGTGCTCGACTTCAAAGCTGACATCATTGACTGCCTTGATGCCGCCGAAAGCGATGCTCAGGTGTTCCACTTTAAAGTGCGCCATAGCCTTTAACCCGTGACCGTCTCAACCGGTGGTTATCGCCGCGGGAGAGGCGGTTTGCCCCGCCTCTCCCGTGCGTTTTGAATTATTTCTTCTTCCAGGTTGCCAACTCGTTGGCGGTCCAGTTCTGCAGCGTGATGTAGGAGGAATTGGGGCCGCACTTCTGAATCATAATGGCGTCCGATCCCTGATGCACCGCGGGCGTCCAGGTCACGGGGGGGCCGATACCCTGGAAATTTTTCATCGAGTTGAGCTGCTTGAGCACCGCCTCCGTGCTGAGGTTCCGGCCGGCTCTTTTGATGGCTTCAACCAGCGGTTCCGCAAAGAGAATGCCCGCCATGTAGAAGGTGCCCCAGCGTTCTTCCGGTGCATATTTCTTGGCGGCTTCCCGGTATTTCTTCAAAAGCGGCGTGTTGGAATCGGGAGGCTCCGCGAACGCGCCGGTGATCACGCCTTCCCACAGTCCGCCGGTGATCTTGTTCATCAGCGCATAGTCGGAAAGCGTATTGGAGGACATCCACTGCGGCTTGAAGCCGACGGTCGCAGCCGTCTTGAGAGCGATCACGGCGGAGGTGGGATTGACCCACATGATGACCACATCGGCTTCGGATTTTTTCAGGCGCAGGATCTGCGAAGACAGGTCTTTTTCTCCCGGCTCCGTGGAAACCTCTTCCACCAGCTTCATATTGAGGGCTTTCATCCGGTCTTTGCATCCGTCCAGACCGCTTTTGCCGTAGGCGTCATTCTGATAGAAGAAGGCGATTTTTTTGGCTTTGAGCTTCTCCACTGCGTATTTGGTCAAAATGCTGGCCTCGTCGTCGTACAGCGGATAAATCCCGAACAGATAGGGCTGAACGGGGAAAACATACTCATTGATGGCCGTGGCCGGACCGACCCAGATCACCTTGTTGGCCGCCAGATAATCTTTGACCGCCATGCCGGCCGCCGCGCTCACGCCGCCGACAAAGGCGAAGACGCCTTCGCGCTCCACCAGTTCCTTCACGACGGCTTTGGTCTGGGCGGGATTGTACTGATCGTCGCGGACGAAGTATTTGATTTTGCGGCCGTGAATGCCGCCTTCGTCGTTGATGATTTTAAACAGAATGTCGCTGCCCCGGGCAACCGAGCCCCAAGGCGCGGCAGGTCCTGTCTGAGGCCCCCACTGAGCAATCCGGATTTCCTTGTCGTCAAATCCAGGTTTGCCCGCGCCGGCCGCAAACGGAATCATCAGGACCGCGCATAAAATCATGACTGCGATAATTACTCTTCTCATAATTCCTCCTCTTTATCAGTATTTTCTTTGCCGAAATTCTCAATATCTTTCAGCGCCGCGCTTCATGCTATTTCTTCTTCCATTTGGCCAGATCGTTGGAGGTCCAGTCCTGCAGCAGGATGTGGCTACCACCCGGCCCGCATTTCTGGATCTGGATGGAGTCCGTACCCTGATGGATCTCCGGCGTCCAGGTCACCTTGGGTCCGATGGTCTGGTGATCTTTAATGGAATTCAACGCCTTCAAGCAGGCCTCCGTGCTCAGGTTAGGCCCTACGCGTTTGAGCGCCTCCACCAGGGGGTCGGCAAAAAGGATGCCCGCGAGATAGAATGTGCCCCATCGTTCTTCAGGAGTGTATTTCTTTCCGGCTTCTCTGTACATATTCATAAGAGGATGGTCAACCGTGGGGGTCATGCCGAAAGCGCCGGTAATGACGCCTTCCCAGAGACCGCCGGTAATCTTGAACATGAGTCCGTAGTCCGACAGAGTATTGGAAGACACCCACTGCGGTTTATACCCTATCGTGGCACAGGTCTTCAGAGCAATGACGGCGGCGGTAGGATTAACAAACATGATGACCACATCAGCCCCGGAATTCTTGAATTTCAGCATCTGGGAGGAAAGGTCTTTTTCGCCGGGTTCAACCGAGAGCTCTTCAACGAATTTGATTTTGTATCTTGCAAGTCTTTTTTTAGCCCCCTCAAGCCCGTCCTTGCCATAAGCATCATTCTGGTAGAAGAACGCTATCTTCTTGGCCTGAAGCTTTTCCACGACGTATTTCGCGAGAATACTGCCCTCGTCCTCGTACAATGGATATACGGCAAACAGGTAAGGCTTTACCGGGAAAACAAACTGCGTAATGGCGGCTGACGGTCCAACCCAGATGATTTTATTTTCAGAGAGGTAATCCATAACGGCCAGGCCACAGGCTCCTCCAACACCGCCCACAAAGGCAAAGACACCCTCTCTCTCAACGAGTTCCTTAACTACGGCCTTCGTCTGAGCCGGATTGTACTGGTCATCGCGGATGAAATATTTGATCTTCCTGCCGTGGATACCTCCTTGTTCATTGACTACATTGAAAAGTAAGCCGCTCCCCCTCGCCACCGATCCCCACGGTGCGGCGGGACCCGTCTGCGGCCCCCACTGGCCAATCCTGATTTCTTTGTCGTCAAAACCCGGTTTGGCGGCATCGGCAAGGACTGGAATCATAAAAAGCGTCCCTATCAGCAAAAAGGCAATCCATATTTTTTTCATACCCTCTCCTTTGCTTTCATGTTCCTGATGGTTTGTTGTTCAGTAACCACACACCCCGCTCTTTCCTTCAGCCCTTGTACCAGTTTCCCTTTTCCTTCAGAAAAGTGAAGCTGTAGTTAAAGACACTGTTTTCACCTGAGTCGGCAAAGGTCACTTCCACTTCCACCTGAACAAATTTATCCACATCAGGATAGACGCTCCGATTGTCGTTGTCCCGCAGACGATAGATGTCGACAATCTTATAGGTATCGATCTTCACGGGCGGGTAACCGGCAATATCCTTCAAAAACGAATCGTAGGAGTGCGCCTGCCGGTAAGCGGACGAAGGGGCCAATAATGCGTATGCCTGTTTCAGATCGCCTTCTTTTTCCGCCTTGAAATAGAGGTGAGCGGTCCTTTCAATCGCCCCTTTTTCCAACAGCAGCTGCACGCGGTTGCGGGGAGCATCCCAGATCAACAGACCGACGATCAGCACCGCCGCGCAGACGCAAAGGATGATGGATATTTTTTTCCCGCTCATGAAAAGCTCCCGGATGCTTCAGCCGGCCCCGGTCGATGACGGGCGGCCGGCAAAACACGCTAGACTTTTTTCACATAATGCTTGGCGAACAGCCCGCTGGGCCGGACGGTAATAATCAGAATAATGACCACAAAGGCAACAATCGGCTTCCACTCCGGCCAGGCGTAACCAAAAAAGTTCTCGATGATGCCCAGGATCAGGCCGCCGATGACAACCCCCGGAATGCTGGTGAGCCCTCCCAGAACAGCCGCGGCGAAGGCGCGCATGAAAGGCTCCATCATGAAATTGGGGTCCAGCACGGAGCGGGCCGCGAAAAACATGGCCGCCAGCGCTCCGATGAGGGAGCTCATGCCCCAGGTGATGGAGAACACTCTTTCCACCTTGATGCCCATGATCTTGGCGGCGTTTTCATTCTGCTGCGTCGCCCGCATGGCAATGCCCAGCTTGGAATAACGGAAAAACAAAAACAGCAGCACCATGATCACCGCGGTCAGCACGAAAACACCGATGGTCCATTCGTTCAGGGCGAAGCCCGGAAAAATCTCGACATTCTTGTGGACGGAAAGAAGGAACGGAAAGTCCTTCTGCTCCGCGCCCCATTTCCAGCCGGCCAGACCCATCAGCAGCATCTCCGCGCCCAGCGTCAGAATCAGCAGGCCCAGAACGTTCGGTTCCTTGGCCGGGCGTAAAATGCAGATTTCGATGGCCATGCCCAGCAAAATGGCAAAGACGAGCGTCGCGGGAAAAGCGATGTAGAAAGGCCACCCATAGGCGGTCATGATGTGGTAGGCGACAAACGTGGCCATCATGCCCATTTCGCCCTGGGCAAAGTTTACCACATCCGACGTTTTGTAGATAATGGCGACGGCGACGCCGAAAAGACCGTAGCAGGCTCCAATGGCCAGACCTTCAATCAACAGCATCTCAAACATGCCAAGACTCCCTTTTGGCCTTTTAAAACGGCCAGGTCTTCCAATATTTTTTGATCCGGATCCAGATGCCGAACATTCCCAGCGGCTCAAAAATCACAATGGCGACCATGATGAGTCCCAAAGCGATGCCGGCGAAGTTGGCCAGTCCGATCACGGTAAACCACTGCTTGGAGATGGCCACCAAAACCCCGCCGATATAGGGCAGGTTTTCCACGTTTTTCAAAAGGTCGTATTGCAGATACGTAATCAGGACGGCGCCCATGATCGCCCCCAGCACGGAACCCAGACCGCCGACCACCACCATCACCAGAAAAATGATGGAAAGAATCAGATTAAAGGAAAAGGGATCGAAGAAAGTAACGACAAACCCGTAAAGGCCCCCAGCGATGCCCGCGTAAAAAGCGCTGACGGCAAAAGACATGGTTTTGAAGATCGTCAGATTCACGCCCATGACCTCGGCGGCGATATCGTCGTCGCGGATGGACATGAAGGCGCGCCCCACCCGTGTCTTCATAAGATTGCGCGCGCCGATGACGAGCAGGATCGTGATCACCAGGATGAGGTAGTAGATCTGCACGTCTCCCTTGAGCACCAGGCTCCAGGAGGAACCGGGAATTCCGAGGTCAAGAGGCGGCGCGGTGATGCCCATTCTGCCGCCGAAAACTTCCCATCGGCCGATGATATGCATGATGGTCAGGCCGAAGCCCAGTGTGGCAATCGCCAGATAGGGCCCTTCGAGCCGCAGCGCCGGAAGACCGATGATAAATCCCAGGAAAGCCGCGATCAGCGCAGCCATAATGATGGCGGGCAAAAAAGGAACCTGCAGATGCATCATAATGATCGATGTGCCGTAAGCGCCCACCGCGAAAAAACCGGCATGCCCCAGGGATATCTGGCCGGTGTAGCCCACAAGAATATTCAGGCCCACCGCAAGGATGACGTTCACCAGGATGATGTTGATCAGGTAGATGTTGTATGAAGGCATGTAGAGAGGCAGCGTAAAGAGGAAAAGCAGGAAAAGGATCGTCCAGACTAAGATGGTGCCGCTCTTGAAAAGCTCGATGTCTTCATAGTAATCGCGCTTCATGTCCATAGGATCACCACGCCACTACTGCTGCTAACTAGAGGGTTAGATACATCTGCTTCTTATTGACGTAAATTGGAGACCGAGCATATAGAAACAAAAATTTCCTGTCAAGAAAATTTCCTAAAAATTTTATAATCAAAAAATTATTCTTGAAACAAAAGAAATTCCACGGCGATATCCGGCCGGGTCGGCGCAGGAGTCCGTGTTTTTTTCTTTCCGGTGTGCTAGGATCAAGCGGCATTTTGAACAGACCGGACGGCACGGAAGACCTTCTCTTGCGCCCGCCCGGCAGGAGGAAAAACCGTAAATCGCCGGTGGTCAAAGCGCGAAAATTTTGGAAAGCACGGAGCAACCATGAAATATATCGACCACGGAAAAGGCGGCCCGCCTTCCTGCATGATCCTGCGTGAAGGACCCGTCCCGCAAATCAGAGACGGAGAAGCGCTGCTTGAAGTCGCCTTCGCGGGCGTCAACCGGCCGGACGTTTATCAGCGCATGGGGGCATATCCCCCGCCGCCCGGCGCTTCCCCCATTCTGGGTCTGGAGGTCGCGGGCCGAATCGCGGCCGTCGCGGACGACGTAACGGAATGGACGATCGGAGATTCGGTTTGCGCGCTTTCGCCCGGCGGCGGATATGCCGAGTATTGCGCCGTTCCAGCGCTTCATTGCCTGCCGGTTCCTTCGGGGCTTTCGCAGGCTCAAGCGAGCGCGCTTCCGGAAAACTACTTCACCGTGTGGTCCAACGTCTTTGACCGCGGCGCTCTCACGCCCGGCGAAAATTTTCTGGTTCACGGCGGCGCGGGAGGCATCGGCTATACCGCCATTCAACTGGCCAAAGCCTTCGGCGCCAGCGTCTTTACCACCGTGGCCGGCGCCGATCAGATGGAAGCCGTGAAAAAACTGGGGGCGGATGTTGCGCTGGATTATGCGACGCAGGACTGGGAGCGGGAAATCGAAAACCTGGTTGGAAAGCGGGGCATCGACTGCATCCTGGATTTTGTGGGCGGCCCTTACATTCAAAAGAACCTGAGTCTTCTGGCCCGAAACGGAAGGCTGGTGCAGATCGCCTTCATGCAGGGCGCGAAAGTGGAACTGGACTGCCTGCCGATTTTGACCCAAAATCTGACCTTCACCGGCTCGATGCTTCGTCCCCGCTCTTCGGAGGAAAAGGCCTCCATCGCCCGGGCCCTTCACAAAAACGTCTGGCCGCTCTTTGACGCGGGAAAGCTGCGGGTTTTGATCTCCGCCGTCTTTGAGCTTGCCGAAGCCGCGCAGGCTCATACCCTCATGGAATCGGCCGCTCATATCGGCAAGATCGTTCTGAAAGTGCGCTGAGTATGCTGCTGTGTGCAGCTTTTTCTATCCTTTACACCAACCTTTTTTTCAGGTAGTTGTGCGTTCAGGTTGAAACGATACGTCATGAACCCTTTATCACGCAACGGATGGCGATGACCAATGAAAACAACCTCCCCGAAAACAAAAACCGCGCGCAAGCGCGCGGAAGAGGCCCTGCGGCACAATGAAGAAAAATACCGCGAGATGATCGAAACCATCCAGGACGGTTATTTTGAGATCGACCTGACCGGCAAATACACTTTTGTCAACGACGTAATCTGCCGGCAATTGCAGTACTCCCGTGAAGAATTGATCGGATCGGACAACCGCAAGTATCAAGACGACGCAAACGCCAAAAAAACGTACCAGGCGTTTTTGGATGCTTATACGACGGGCAAGCCCGTCACTGCGCTGGAATTGGAAGTGATCCGCAAAGACGGCTCGACGCAAATTGCCGAAGTGTCGATATCCCTCATTCGGGACACCGAAGGACAACCCATAGGGTTTCGCGGCATCTCCCGGGATATTACGGAGCGCAAGCAGGTCATGCAGGCCATTCTGGAAAGCGAGGCTCTGCAGCGTCACCTGATGGAATCTCTGCCCATCGGACTGGTGGTCGTGGATCCGCGGACACGTGTTATCGAGCATGCCAACGCGACCGCCGCAGTCATGTTCGGCGCCGCCCCGGATCAGATTGTCGGACACCGGTGCCATGCTTTTCTGTGCCCGGCCCAGGAAGGCGCCTGTCCCGTCTGCGACCTGGGCAAAGACGTCGACAATTCCGAACGATGGATGGTCTGCGCGGACGGCCGCCATCGTCCGGTTCTGAAAACCGTCAAGAAAATAAAAATTCACGGTCAAGAAAAGCTGCTGGAATGCTTTGTGGACATCACCGAGCGCAAGAAGGTGGAAACGGCCCTGCAGGCCAGCGAAGAACGCTTCCGCAGCATGGTGGAATCTCTTC